>JAVVEP010000032.1 GCA_032250735.1 Gammaproteobacteria bacterium | reverse complement strand
CGTTGGGGGCTTTGCCAGAACCAAAACTTACCCACAGATTCTGCTGAAGAGCCAAAATTAGAGGCCTATAAAGGAAGAGGCAATAATGCTCCAATACATAGTCGTGATATGGAAGATATTCTCAGTGTATTTGATGGGAGAGCAGAACTTGTTGCGGAAATCGGGCAAGCAGAAACAGGGATTCAAAATTATATAAGTGAAGAATTAGGTCAATTGCTTGAGCACCCGGATTTTGATTATGTTGTACAAAGTACAGCCCAAAGGCAGGGGGGTAGGGAGGCACTCATTTTTGAAAGGTTGGAAGCAGTTATAAAATGAAGAATTTATATCGATTTAAATGTCTGCTCGGTTGATTACAAAGGAATATCTAGCCGAATTGGACGTTAGTTGGCAACCTTCCGGGGCTCGACCGTTTGTCAGGAAAGATAAACGGGACAGCTGCAGGCGCTCCCTGCCGGGGTGGGCGCCAGGGCTGGTGCGCATCAATCCCTCGCTCTGCGCCACATAAAACTGGCCCCGCCTGTTGGGGTCTTTTGTATGTGGCGAAATCCCCAGGTTATTGATTCACAAACCGGTAGCGGTTGATCCCCAGCTTTTTAATCCTCGATGCCAGGGTGGTGGGTTTCATCGCCAGCATTTCTGCGGCGCCGTTTTTGCCGAACAGTCGGCCGTTGCATTTCTCCAGCGCGGCGACGATGTTATTCAGCTCCTGCTGGCGCAGTTCGGCCTGGGTATGGATATGGCCGGGTATGTGGCCCGCCGGTCTGTGCGATCTTGTGCCCTGTGCATGGGCGCTGAAGTCCAGATGCAGTCTTCCGTCCCGGGAAAGGATCACCGAGCGCTCGATGACATTCATCAGTTCACGGATATTGCCCGGCCAGTGGTAGGCCTGCATGCGTTCGATGTCCCCCTTCGTCAGTTGGACCTCGGGCTTATGTACCGCGGGCTTGCCAAGGTTTTTGCAGGTGATGCGCAGGAAGTGGGTGACGAGCAGGGGGATATCTTCGAGCCGCTCACGCAGGGGGATCGATTCAATGGGAAAGACATTCAGGCGAAAATACAGATCTTCCCTGAAGCGCCTGGCCTCGGCCTCTGTTTTCAGGTTGCGGTTGGTGGCCGCGATGATACGCACATCCACGCGCCGGGTGGTGGATTCGCCCACCCGTTCAAATTGCTGCTCCTGTAGCACGCGCAAGAGTTTTCCCTGCAGGTCCATCGGTATCTCGCCAATCTCGTCAAGGAAAAGGGTGCCGCCGTCGGCCAGTTCAAATCGGCCGGCGCGATCGCTGACTGCGCCGGTAAAGGCCCCCTTGATGTGGCCGAAGAATTCGCTCTCAAACAGTTCATGCGGAATGGATGCGCAGTTGACGCGGATCATCGGCCGGTCATGGCGGTCGCTATGCTCATGGATGGCGCGGGCAATCAGTTCCTTGCCGGTACCGGATTCACCGGTAATGAGGACTGCGGCATTGGTCGGGGCGACCAGTTCAATCTGGCGGATCACCTGATTGATGGCGGCGCTGTTGCCCACGATCTCCTTATAGTTATGCCCGGTGAGATATTCCTCCTGCAGATAGGCATTTTCCAGTTCCAGTTTTCGCTTCAGGGTCTGCACCTCGTTGAGGGCGGCATGCAGTTTTGTCTCTGCCTGTTTGCGTTCGCTGATGTCGCGGAAGATGACCACCGCGCCGATCAGGCGCCCTTCTTCCATGATGGGCGTGCTGGTGTATTCCACCGGGATTGAGTTTCCGTCCCTGCGCCAGAACACCTCGTTATCGATATGGCGTACCTCGCCGTCGCGAAATGCCGCAAAGATGTGACATTCATGATCGGGATAGTGATCGCCATCGGCATGACTGTGGTGGATCAGCTTGTGGATATTTCTTCCGCTCAGTTCATCGGCCCGCCAGCCCAGGATGCGTTCAGCCGCGGCATTGATGAAGGTGGTGTTGCCTTCGGTATCGACACCATAGATACCTTCACCGGCCGCATTGAGGATCAACTGATTCTGGCGCTCGAATTCCCTGAATACCGAATCGATACTTTTCCAGCCTTCCAGTCCCTCACGCTGGAGTGAGTTGGCCTCGGTGATGCGTCGCAGGTCTTCGATTTTTTCATGATTACGCAGCGTGCAGATCATCAGCGTGGCGTCCGGCTCCTGCAGCACGCTGGCGGAGACCTCCAGCCGTAGCGGATTATTTTTCTGGTCCAGCGCGTGCAGCTCGTTGCTCCAGTAACGTCCCTTGTGCAGCACTGCCTGGGTAAAGGCAATCATGCCCGCCAGATCCGGCAGGAAAAGGTGGCTCGGGCGCAGCCGGTCAAACGCCTGCGCGGTATAGCCGAGCAGGATCTGCGCCTCGGGGTTGGCCTTGAGCACGGTGTCGTTGTAGGGGTCGATCAGCAGCACGGCATCGCTGAGATGGAGGAACAGGTTTTCGATCTGTGTGGGCATGATGGGCTTTCCCGGATGAAGGTTTCATGACGGCGATATCCCTGTATTCCATGATCTGTGCCAATGCTACGAGGCTTCGTAATCACGATTACGAAAACGCGTTGTTCTACGAAATTTCAGCGTCGTCACTTTTTACCCCGTCGATAAAGACCTGTTTTATTTCAATGCCTTAGCGGAATCATTCGTGGCTGGCACGGCCTGTGCTCTAGATCATGGCAGTGGTGCAGATCATCGTTGTGAAGACACTGTTTTGCTCGAGATGGCGATGATGATTTGCACTAAAAGAGAGCGCTGTCGAAAACCATGCACTACAGGTAAGCAAGGGGAAAATCCGATGACCTACAAGAGCCTTAACGATCCGTTTAATCCGCACAGCAACCTGACGCACAAGGCCAGTTGTGATTGCCCACTGTGTAACAGCGCCAGGCAGGATCCCTCGCGTGATGGACTGACTGCCGGCCAGCGTCAGGATCAGCTGGAAAATGCGCTGTACGAATCCGCGACCAGTCAGCCGCACGCATCCGGGCAGGGCGCTACAGTTCACACGCCCGAGTCGGGTAGTGCCGCATTTGATTCGGCTGAGGAAATGATGGATCGGGCGATTGAAAGCGCGGTGGTGCGCTCGGTGTTCGGCCACAATGAAATGAGCCGTCGCGCCTTTCTCGGTCTGGTGGGGGCTGGCACCGCCGCTGCGGTGTTCGGCGCCCTGTTTCCGCTGGCGGAGGCGAAGGCCGCGCTCAAGGACAGTATGGGCAAGCTGGAGAAAACCAAACTGGATGTAGGCTTTGTGCCGATTACCTGCGCCACGCCGATCATCATGGCGCACCCGATGGGTTTCTATGCGAAGTACGGGCTGGATGTCAACGTGATCAAGACCGCCGGCTGGGCGGTGGCGCGAGACAAATCCTTATCCAACGAATATGACGCCGCGCACATGCTGACGCCGATGCCGTTGGCGATGAGCATGGGCGCCGGCTCTACGGCCAAGCCTTACATCATGCCTGCGGTGGAAAACATCAACGGCCAGGCCATCGTCCTGCATGTGGACCACAAGGACAAGCGCGATCCAAAACAGTGGAAAGGGTTTAAATTCGGTGTGCCGTTCGAATACTCGATGCACAACTTCCTGTTACGTTATTACGTCGCCGAACACGGTCTGGACCCGGACAAGGATATCCAGATCCGCGTTGTGCCACCGCCGGAAATGGTCGCCAACCTGCGTGCCGGCAATCTTGACGGCTATCTCTCGCCTGACCCGTTCAATCAGCGCGCGGTATGGGAGAAGGTCGGCTTCATTCACATGCTGACCAAAGACATCTGGGAAGGCCATCCCTGTTGCGCGTTTGCCTGCTCCAAAGAGTTTGCCGTCAATAACCCCAACACCTACGGCGCGCTGTTGCGTTCCATTATTGATGCCACCCATTACTCGGCCAAGCAGGAAAACCGCAGTGAGATCGCCGAGGCGATTGCGCCGAAAAACTATCTCAATCAGCCCGTGCCGGTTATTCAACAGGTGCTCACCGGCCGGTATGCCGATGGCCTGGGCGGGGTAATGGATGTGCCTAACCGTATCGACTTTGATCCCTTCCCGTGGCACTCGATGGGTGTGTGGATCCTCACCCAGATGAAGCGCTGGGGCTACATCAAGGGCGATGTCAATTACCGGCAGATTGCGGAGGAGGTCTATCTTGCCGCAGACACTGCCAGGATCATGAAGGAGCTGGGTTATACGCCGCCGGGCAAAACCTACCAGAACTACACCATCATGGGTAAGGAGTTTGATTACACCAAACCCGAGGAATACGTTCAGAGCTTCAAGATCCGGAGGAGCTGATGCACAAGTCACTGCCATTCAGGTCGGCCCTGTTATCGCTGGTGCTGTTGGCGCTGTTTCTCGCTTTCTGGGAAGGCCTCAACATTGTGCCCAGGGATACCGCGCCGCAGTCTGAATACGAGCTGTTGATGGGAGGCGCCTCGCAGGAGGCGCGTGTACCGCCGCCATCCGCCGTGTTCAGTCTGGCACTGGCCGAACTGGGCAACCCTTTTTATGATGCCGGGCCCAATGACAAGGGTATCGGTATTCAGTTGGGTTACTCGATCTATCGGGTATTGACGGGCTTCCTGCTTGCGGCGCTGGTGGCCATCCCGATCGGTTTTCTGGTGGGTATGTCGCCGTTGATGCACAAGGCGCTGAACCCGTTTATTCAGGTGTTGCGACCGATATCGCCGTTGGCATGGATGCCGCTCGCCCTGTTCATCATCCAGGACTCCGAGGCCTCGGCAATCTTCGTAATTTTCATCTGCTCGATCTGGCCCATGTTGACCAACACCGCGTTTGGTGTCTCCAACGTGCGTCAGGACTGGATCAACGTGGCGCGTACCCACGAGCTGGGGCCGTTGAAGACGGCATTCCAGGTCATCCTGCCCGCCGCGGCGCCGACGATCCTCACCGGCATGAGAATTTCTGTCGGCATCGCATGGCTGGTGATTGTGGCGGCCGAGATGCTGGTGGGGGGTACCGGTATCGGTTACTACGTGTGGAACGAGTGGAATAACCTGGATCTGGCCAGCGTCATTTTTTCCATCCTGATGATCGGTATTGTCGGCATGCTGCTTGATATGGCGCTCGGCACGGTCAGTCGGCTGGTCGCATACGAAGAGTAGGAGCTAAGACATGACGACACAATTCGTCGAAGTACAGGGGTTGGCGAAACGCTACCCGAATCCGCGGGGCGAACAGGACCTGACGGTGTTTGATAACGCAAATTTTGGCATCAACAAGGGTGAGTTTGTCTGCATCATCGGCCATTCCGGCTGTGGCAAGTCCACTATCCTGAATATCCTCGCCGGTCTGGATGAGGCCAGTGACGGCGCCGTGATCATGAACGGCCGGGAGGTCGCGGGCCCGAGTCTGGAGCGTGGTGTCGTGTTCCAGAACTACAGCCTGTTGCCGTGGCGCAATACGCTGAACAATATTACCTTCGCGGTCGCCGCGCGCTGGCCGCGGTGGAGCCGGGAACAGGTCGTCGAACACAGCATGAAGTTCCTGTCGCTGGTCGGGCTGAAAGGGGTCGAGCACCGCAAGCCCTCGCAGCTTTCCGGCGGTATGCGCCAGCGGGTCAGTATCGCCCGCGCCTTTGCCACCCAGCCCCAGTTACTGCTGATGGATGAGCCGTTCGGTGCGCTGGATGCGCTGACGCGCGGCATGATCCAGGAAGAGCTGCTGAAGATCTGGGAAGAGACGCAGCAAACCGTGTTTATGATCACCCATGATGTGGACGAGGCAATCTTGCTCTCCGATCGCATCCTGCTGATGACCAATGGGCCGCAGGCGCGGGTCGCCGAATCGGTCGAGGTATCGATACCCCGCCCGCGCAACCGCACCGACATTATCCATCACCCCGGCTATTACCGGATCCGCAACCATCTGGTGGACTTTCTGATCAATCGCTCCAGGGAACTGTCCGGCTCCTCCGTCAGCGCCGTGGCGACGGACAGCAAGCATCCCCTGGTGGTCGACCCCGCCGCGGAACCCGAGCCGGCGATGAAGAAGGACCACTATCAACGGGCGGCCGGCTAGCGACGGCCTGCGCAACAGGCACTCGCAAACACATGACATCAACCTGAGAGCAGGAGAAATAACCATGAACAAGATTGAAATGACCGAAGAGATCATGGCGGCCAAAAACCGCGCAGCACTGGGCTGGGAGGCCATTGCCGAACAGGTGGGGCTGGCGCCGGTGTTTCTCACCTCCGCCTGCCTGGGCATGAACAGCCTCAAGCCCGAATTCGCCGACAAGGTGTGTGAGGTGCTGGGTTTGCCGGAGGCGGTCTCCAGCGCATTGCAGGCGTTTCCGCACAAGAGCTGGGATAAGGCCGTGCCCACCGACCCGGTCATCTACCGCTGGTACGAGATTGTCGGCGTGTATGGCGACACGATCAAGGCGCTGATCCATGAAAAATTCGGCGACGGCATCATGAGCGCGATCGACTTCTCCATGCACATTGATAAGGAACCCAACCCGGCCGGGGATCGCGTCGTCGTCACCCTCAACGGCAAATTCCTGCCTTACAAGAGCTGGTAAGTGCGTCATCGATGAAGGGCAGGGCGCAGCGGTCGAACCGGCCGCTGCGCATAAACGCCGCGCAGAAAAATTCCCCCGGTTTCGTCCCCTGTTTTGCCTCTTGTTTTGGTTCTTGTTTTGTAAGCCACACCCTCTACCGGTTATATTGGCTCAGCACTGACTTATTCAGAAAACGATTCGATAACCGGCACCTGCGTGGTGAACGTAAAATAGAAAGTAAAACAGGAAGTGACATCGTTGAAATTCATCTGGCTGATTATATTCGCGGCGGTTTTCCTGTGGTCCGCCATTGAACCCAAGGACCGATTCGTCTGGTTTCTGGAGGTCTTTCCCGCCATCGTCGGCTTTATCGCCATCGCGGCAACCTATCACAGCTTCCGCCTGACCCCGCTGTTGTATGTGCTGATCCTGCTGCACTGCATCATCTTGATGATCGGTGGGCACTACACCTACGCCGAGGTCCCCCTGTTCAATGAGCTAAAGGAGCTGTTCGGCCTGGAGCGCAACAATTACGACAAGCTCGGGCATTTCGCCCAGGGCTTTGTGCCGGCGCTGATTACCCGTGAGATTGTCATCCGCAATGCGGTCTTCAATGGCGCGGCGTGGCGCAACCTGTTCATCATTTGCCTGTGTCTCGCCCTGAGCGCCTTTTATGAACTCATCGAATGGTGGGTCGCGATTGCCACCGGCGAGGGCGCCGAGGCCTTTCTCGGCACCCAGGGGTATAGCTGGGATACCCAGTCGGATATGGCACTGGCGCTGGTGGGCGCCATTACGGGGCTGGTGTTGCTTTCGCGCCTGCACGACAGGCAGTTAGGCCGGATCGGTATGGCGAACTCTGGTTAGAAGGGGTACGTGGTAGAGGCTAGCCGCGATAACCCAGTTGCGCGGACAGACGCTGTCCGGCCTGCTGCACCAGTGCGATCCATTCATCGCTGCGACGCTCGATAGGGGCGGAGATGGACAGGCCGGCGACGACCGCGGCGGATGCGTCGCGCACCACCACGCCGATACAGCCGACGCCCAGTTCGGCCTCTTCATTGTCCAGTGCATAGCCGTTACGCATCGCTGCCCTGATCTGTTCGCCCAATTGCTCCCTGGTGCCGACGGTGTTGTCGGTAAACATCGGCAGGCCGGTACGCTCGGCATAGTCGTTCCAGGCCTGTTCGCCCATGTCACCGAGCATCAACTTGCCCACCGCGGTGACATGCAGGGGGGCGCGACTGCCGATAACCTGCTCAACGCGGATGGCGCGCCGGCCGACCATGCGCTCGACATAAACCACCTCGTCGCCTTCCTGCAGGGTCAGGTTCACGGTCTCGCCAACCGCGTCACGCAGCCACTCCATGATCGGTCGGGCCTCCACGCGCAGGTCGAGGCGTGACCGCACCCGATCACCCCAGCCCAGCAGACGGGTACCCAGCCGGTAATCGCCCAGCTTGTCCTTTTCTACCAAGCCGTGGGTGACCAGTGCGCCCAGTATGCGAAAGGCGGTGGAGGGGTGCAGCAGGGTATCTGCCGCCAGGAATTTGAGACTCACCGGGTGATCGTATTGCGACAGGGCGTCGAGCAAAAACACGGCGCGGTCTACGACTTGTATCGAGCTATGTAGTTTGTTGTCCATATTTCATATTATGAAATCGATTGTGTATTGTGAAATCCTAACTGTTTTAGTAAGGTACTGCAAGAGGTCACTTTAAACCGGGTTTTAACCGGGTACCCCTGGCCCGGCAGCGAGCCTCCCCCTCCACTCGCTGCCGGCCAGGGGGGCCCGTCTCTACAACAGAGGAGTTCAGCACATGTCCGCAATCCCAGAGTACGATCCGCAGTCCATCCCCGATTTTTGTGAAGGCATTCAGCATTTTGGCAAGGAATGGCCGGAATTTGACCAGCTCGGGGCAGCGGCGGTCATCGCCGAAGGCCAGACTGCAGTGGCCAATGCCCAGGATCGTCAGGCCGGCTATCAGACCCTGTTGATGGCCGACGCCCTGCGCTATCTCACCTTGCAGGTGACCGGCGCCAAGGGCTCCGGTCACCCCGGTGGCTTTGCCTCCAGTACCGAGGCCTATGCCTCGCTGGTCATGCTCGGCCACACCAACATCATTACCGAAGTGGGTCACCACGCCCCCGGCTTTTACTCGGCCATGTTCCTGGATACCTCGCTGGAGGAAATGGGCATCAAGACCGTGGCGGACATGCGGGCACGTTTTCGTGAGCGTCACGGCCTGCTCGGCCATCTGTCCGGCGCCATCCCCGGCATTCTCGCCCCGGCCGGCCCGCTGGGGCAGGGCCAGCACTTTGCCCTGGCCGGTGCCATGTTGCACTGCGACAAGCTCTTCCCCTTCACCATGGGTGATGGCGGTATGGGCGAGCCCTATATCCTGTCCGCCATGCAGCATTTCAATGTGGCCTATCCCGAGGTCACCAACTTCCTGCCAGTACTGGTGTGGAACGGTTACAGCCAGGAGCACCACTCCATGGTGTCGCGCATGAGCAATGCGGAGATGACGGCCTACTGGCAGGGTCACGGTTTCAAGAACGTGGTGATTGTCGACGCCAAGGACTTTGATGACAGCAACCAGCAAGGGGCCTATGTCGACAGCACCTACTTCTCGTTTGACCGGCGTGTGGCCTTTGCCCAGGCGGTGCTCGAAGCTATGGATGCCGCGGCCAGAGCGGCCAGTAGCGGGATATTGTCCTGCTTCATCATCAAGCAGATGAAAGGCGCCGGCGTGCACACGGTCGGTTCCAAATCACACAACCTGTATCCGGCCGACACCCTGGACAAGCCGCATATCATTGAAGGCCTGCAACGTCGCGCCATCTCGCCGCGTGCCTGGTCCCTGGTGCGGGAGAACTTCGTGCGCGCCGGCGGTGGGCCGGCGGTGAAGACCTCGGTCACCGAATCGGTGCTGGGGATTGCGCCGCTGGGCAAACTGCCGACCACGGATTTCGCCATCGGTGACCAGCAGGTGCCATCGACGGCGATGGGCGTGCTGGTCGGTGCGGTGGGCAAGGCCGACCCGCGGTATCTGGTCACCAATGCCGATGGCAACGAGGCCTCGGGCATGAAGAACATCAACGATGTGTTGAAGATTCGTCACCCGACCGAAGACGCGCTGTACAACCAGACACCGACCGGTCAGGTGTATGAACCGCTCAACGAAGACGCCTGTGCGGGTCTGGCTGCGGGTCTGTCGCTGTTTGGTTCGCGGGCCATCTGGCTGTCGTATGAGAGCTTTGCCATCAATGGCTGGCCGATTGTACAAACCGTCACCCAGGCCATGGCCGAGCTGCGCCGTAGGACGCCGTCCGTCATGTGCATGTTCACCGCCGGTGCGCTGGAACAGGGTCGCAACGGCTGGACCCACCAGCGCCCGGAGATCGAAAACTTTTTCGCCGCGCAGATGCGTAACGGCAATGTGTATCCGCTGTTCCCGTGTGATGCCAATGCCATCCAGGTGGCGTATGAGTGGGGCATCAACAGCTTCAACAAGGGCGTGGCCATTATTGCCTCGAAAAGCCCGCTGCCGGTTTATGTATCGCTGGAAGATGCGCGCAAGGGCATCGAGGATGGTGCCATTACGCTGTACGAAAGTGCCAGGGGTGACAAGGGCAGCGTGGTGATCGCTGCCACCGGTGACATGGTGTTCCTGCCGGTGTTTGCCGCCCGGGATCAACTCGAGGCGCAAGGCTATCGCGTGCGCATCGTGGCGGTGATGAATCCGCGTCGGCTTTATCGTCCCACCGATGTGGCGTGGGATACGGTGTCCGAGCCGGACAATGCCTTCATGGATGATGATCATTTCAACGCGCTGTTCGATGCCGACGCCCTGCTGGCGGTCACTGGCGGCCCCAGTGCCGTGCTCGAACCGGTGTTGCTGCGCAGCCGCGCACCACGCCGCGACACCTTTTGCTGGAAGCGCGGTGAGACCACGGCCACGGCGGACGAGATCATGGCCTTCAACGGCATTACCGCCGAGGCCATGTGCCAGCGGGCGATAGAACTCGTCGGCAAGTGAGGTGCGCCGGGCGCGGGCAGGTGTCGGCCAGAGTGACAGTCGACACCTGCTACCTTATATGAATCACCACGGAGTCAGGCCATGACCGATACCAAAATCGTCGTGCTCGATGACGACCCGACCGGATCGCAGACGGTGCATAGTTGCCTGCTGCTGACGCGGTGGGATGTCGAGACGCTCAAAGCGGCATTGCAGGATGCCTCGCCGCTATTTTTTGTGCTCACTAATACGCGCGGCATGGGCGCCACCGAGGCGGCCGGGGTGACGCGCGAAGTGTGTCGCAACCTGCGTCTGGCACTCGATGCCCTGGCCGGGTCCGGCACCGACATCAATCCGATTCTGGTGAGCCGTTCGGACTCGACCCTGCGTGGCCACTACCCGGTGGAAACCGATGTGATTGCCGAGGAGCTCGGACCTTTCGATGCGCACTTTCTCACCCCCGCATTTTTTGAGGGCGGGCGGGTGACGCGCGACAGCGTGCACTATCTCATGGTCAACGGCACGCCAGTGCCGGTGCACGAGACCGAGTTTGCCAAAGATTCGGTATTCGGTTTTCGCCACAGCTATTTGCCCGACTATGTGGAGGAAAAAACCCAGGGCCGGATCAGGGCCGCACAGGTGGAGCGTTTCACCCTGGCCGATGTGCGCACGGATATTCAGGCGCGCCTGCTGGGGCTGGAGCACAACACCTGTGCAGTGGTGGATGCCGAGCAGCAGAGTGATATGGATCAGTTCGCCGCGCAAATCCGCCGTGCCGCCGCGCAGGGCAAACGCTTTCTGTTTCGCAGCGCCGCGAGTCTGCTGACCTCGCTGGCACAACTGCCACCGCAACCCGTCGCCGCCGATGCCATGCGCGAGTATGTGCGCAACGGCAAACCTGGCGCCGTCATCGTCGGTTCGCACGTCAGCAAAACCACGGCCCAATTGCATATCCTGTTGCAGCAGCCGGGCATCGTGCCGCTGGAAGTGGATGTCGAGCGCATCGAACACGAGCGCGAGGCCTTGCGGCGCTCCCTTTGCGATGCCGCAGCGCTGGCGTATCACGCCGGCAAAACGGTGGTGATCTTTACCAGCCGCACGGAAAAGAATTTTGCGGATCAGCAAACCCGCCTGGCCTTCGGTATGATGGTGTCGGCATTTCTGATGGATATTGTGCGCAATCTGCCGCAGGGCATCGGTTTCCTGATCAGCAAGGGCGGCATCACCTCCAACGATGTCCTGAGTGATGGGCTGGCGCTGCGCACCTCGCGCGTGGTCGGGCAGATTCTCGCCGGCTGTTCCGTGGTGCGCTGTCCAGAGGATCACCCGCGTTATCCGCGCTTACCGGTGGTGATTTTTCCGGGCAATGTGGGTGACGAGTCCGCGCTGGCGACCGTCTATAATCGCCTCTCGGCAACGCTGGCGGCCGGGATTGGCCAGGTGGTCTCCGCCTAACTGGAGACAGCCGTAATGAAAACGAATTTGCAGACAGTCATTGCCGCGTGCCACAGGCGGCGATGGGTTGCTGCAAGGTATCTGAGCGGGCAAAGGCCTTAAGGCATGCACACACACACGCACAACATTGACGCGATCCCGCAGGCCCGCATCAGCAAGGCGGATCTGCTCGCCCGCTTGCAGGCCCTGCTGCCGGCCAGCGCGGTGCTGCACGAGGCGGAGGATTTGCGTCCCTATGAATGCGATGGCCTGTCCGCCTATCGGCGCCTACCGATGGTCGTGGTGCTGCCCGAGACCATCGAGCAAGTGCAGGCCATCGTAAAGCTGTGTTATGAACAGAATGTGCCGGTGGTGGCACGCGGCGCCGGCACGGGTCTGTCCGGCGGCGCCCTGCCGTTGGAGCAGGGCGTGCTGCTCAGCCTGGCGCGTTTTACCTCTATCCTCGACCTCGATCCACAGGGGCGCACGGCGCGCGTGCAGCCCGGCGTGCGCAATCTGGCGATCTCCGATGCGGCCCGGCCATTCGGCCTGTATTACGCGCCCGATCCCTCTTCGCAAATTGCCTGCACGATCGGCGGCAACGTGGCGGAAAATTCCGGCGGGGTGCATTGCCTCAAATACGGGCTGACGGTGCACAATATTCGCGCCCTGAAAATTGTCACCATTGAAGGGGAGCTGCTCACTATCGGCAGCATGGCGCTGGACAGTCCCGGTTATGATTTGCTGGCTATTATGACTGGCTCCGAAGGCATGCTCGGCATCATTGTCGAGGTCACGGTCAATCTGCTACCCGTTCCCGAACGCGCCCAGGTGTTGCTCGCCGCGTTTGATGATGTGGAAAAGGCCGGTGTGGCAGTCGGCGCCATCATCGCCGCCGGGGTCATTCCCGCTGGCCTGGAAATGATGGACCGGCTGGCGATCAAGGCGGCCGAGGATTTTGTGCATGCCGGTTATCCGCGTGACGCCGAGGCGATCCTGCTGTGCGAACTCGATGGCAGCAACGAGGAGGTGTCCGAGCAGGTCATGCAGGTGCGGGAGATTCTCCAGCACAGTGGTGCAACCGAGGTGCGTACCGCGCGCGACGAACAGGAACGCGCCGTGTTCTGGAAGGGGCGCAAGGCCGCCTTCCCGGCGGTAGGCCGTATCTCGCCCGATTATTACTGCATGGATGGCACGATTCCGCGCAAGCGCCTACCCGAAGTGCTGCGCCGCATGAATGAGCTGTCGCTTCATTACCAGCTGCCGGTGGCCAACGTGTTTCATGCCGGGGACGGCAATCTGCATCCGCTGATCCTTTATGATGCGAACATCCCGGGCGAGCTTGAACGCACCGAGGAGTTTGGTGCAAGGATTCTGGAACTGTGTGTGGAAGTGGGCGGCACCATCACCGGCGAGCACGGCGTGGGAATGGAAAAGATCAACCAGATGTGCAGCCAGTTCAATCCGGCGGAACTCACCCAGTTTCATGCGCTCAAGCAGGCATTCGACGCGCGGGGATTATTGAATCCCGGCAAGGCGGTGCCCACGCTGCATCGTTGCGCCGAATTCGGCGCCATGCATGTGCACAAGGGTGAGCTGGCCTTCCCCGAACTGGAACGGTTTTGAGCGCAACCCAATCACCATGTCTGATCTGACCAATAGCCTGCAACAGCAAGTCGAGACCGCCATCGCAGAGCGCTGCGCGCTGCGCATCGTCGGTGGCGACAGCAAGTCTTTTTATGGCCGCACCCCACAGGGTGAAGCACTGCATGTCGCTGGGCATAGTGGCATCGTGTCTTACGAGCCCACCGAACTGGTGATTACCGCGCGTGCCGGTACGCCGCTGGATCAGATCGAACAGACGCTGCACGCCAGTCAGCAGATGCTGCCGTTTGAGCCGCCGCATTTTGGTACTACCGCCACCCTTGGCGGCACCATCGCCTGCAACCTTTCCGGGCCACGTCGGCCTTACAGCGGTGCGGCGAGAGACTTTGTGTTAGGTACGCGGGTCATTAACGGCAAGGCGGAAGTGCTGCGGTTCGGTGGTGAGGTGATGAAGAATGTCGCCGGCTACGATGTGTCGCGGATGATGACGGGCGCCCTGGGCACGCTGGGTGTATTGCTGGATATCAGCCTGAAGGTGCTGCCGTGCCCGGCCAGTGAAACCACCCTGGTGCAGGAATGCACAGAGGCCGGGGCGATCGAGGCCATGAACCGGTGGGCGACCCAACCCTTGCCGCTGAGTGCGAGCGCCTTTGTCGATGGCAGGCTGTATGTGCGCCTGTATGGCACGGAAAAGGGCGTACACGTCGCCAGGGCGCAGATCGGCGGTGAGCTGCTGGCGCAGGGCGATAGCTTCTGGCGCGAGTTGCGCGAACAGCAGCTGGCTTTTTTCAAACAGGCCGGCGCGCTTTGGCGTTTGAGTGTGCCGCCGAATGCGCCGGCCCTGGCGCTGGCGGGTGAGAGTCTGCTGGAATGGGGCGGTGGCCTGCGTTGGTTGTCGACCGATGCCGATGCGCGGAGCGTGCGCGCGGCGGTCGCTGCCGTGGGCGGTCATGCCGCCCTGTTCCGTGGCGGTGACCGCGATGGCGCGGTGTTTCAGCCGCTGGATGCCGGTCTTGCGCAGGTGCATCAACGATTGAAAAACGCCTTTGATCCGCAGCGCATTTTCAATCCCGGCAGAATGTACCAGGACCTGTAGGCCGCCATGCAAACCCGTCTGGTCGAAAAATTCAAAGTCACGCCGGAAGGACAGGAGGCGGAGCAGATCCTGCGCAGCTGCGTGCATTGCGGTTTTTGTACCGCGACCTGCCCCACGTATCAACTGCTGGGCGATGAACTGGATGGACCGCGCGGGCGCATCTATCTGATCAAGCAGGTGCTCGAGGGCCAGCAGGTTACGCGCAAGACCCAGGTACATCTGGACCGCTGCCTGACCTGTCGCGCCTGCGAAACGACCTGTCCTTCCGGGGTGCGTTATGGTCGGTTGGTCGACATCGGCCGGCATGTCGTTGAGGCGCAGGTCGGGCGTGGCGTGGCGGAAAAGGTCATACGCAAACTGCTGCGCATGGTGATCCCCAATACGGCCGTGTTCGCTAGCTTGCTGAATCTCGGGCGCATGGTCCGGCCCGTTTTGCCGCCCGCGCTCAAGGCCAAGATTCCCGTCAGACAGGCCGCCGGCGCATGGCCGCAAAATTCCCATGCGCGCAAGATGCTGGTGCTCGATGGTTGTGTACAGCCGGTCACCGCACCCAATACCAATGCCGCCGCTGCCCGCGTGCTGGATCGTCTGTGTATTGAACTGATTCGGGCCCCGAAGGCGGGCTGTTGTGGCGCGGTGAGTGCGCATTTATCGGCGCACGAAGAGGCACTGGTCGCCATCCGGCGCAACATTGATGCCTGGTGGAGCTATATCGAACAGGGTGCGGAAGCCATTGTGATGACGGCCAGCGGCTGTGGCGTGATGGTAAAAGACTATGCGACCTTGCTGGCGCACGATGCCGCCTACGCGCAAAAGGCGGCACGCGTCTCCGCGCTGACCCGTGACCTGGGCGAGGTGCTCGGCGCCGAAGATCTTGGCGGGTTCGCCGCGCGCGGCCAGGGCCGAAAAATCGCCTTTCATGCCCCCTGTACCCTGCAACATGGTCAACAGCTCGCCGGCACGGTCGAGCAGATACTCACCACCGCCGGTTATCAATTGACCCAGATCGAGGATGCCCATTTATGCTGCGGCTCGGCAGGCACCTATTCGATTTTACAGCCGCAATTATCCAAGCAGCTTTTGGCCAACAAGTTACAGTCCCTGCAGGCCGAACAACCTGAGCTTATCGCCACCGCGAATATCGGTTGCCAGATGCACATGGCGACCAGGGCGCAGGTGCCGGTCAGGCACTGGATTGAATTGCTGGATCCGCACAGCCCCGAATAGCGTTGTACGCGCCTGTCGTTTCAGACCATCGCCGCAGGTAGTGACAGCAGTGAAATCATCCACGCCCTGACTGGCCGGAATGCCATCCTCTTTCTGCGCGAACCAGGAAACGACAATCTCGACATTGTCGACATTGTTGGGTGCCTCCCGCTGATGTGAACATTTATCGATTAAGAAAAAACATCTAATTATTCAGTGTGTTGGTGATGGTTTCGCCGCTTGGCATGTGGCTTGCAAACTACCAGGCAAAGCTTAGGCCGTTGCGTTTCACTAAGCTGAAACCCACAGGAGGATATGACGATGAACACATTATTAAGCAGAAATATGACGGATTACGAAGTAATCGGGCGATTGTTCACCGGTGCGGCCTTGATCTCCGGTGTCATGTTTTTTAGCGATACCGTTCCCCCCTGGGTTGCACTGGTGGCCGTCTATCCCGTGATGACGGCAATCACTGCCTGGGACCCATTGTATGCCACCTTGATAAAAATGCGTTCTTTTATCGTGCCGGCGCACCATGGTCATCGCAAGCTACCGCTCGCCAGCTGATGCTCTGCTAGGCTAAAACACAAGCTGAAAAAAGAGACAGATTGCAGCAAGGCCTGATCAATAGAATAAAAGTATTTGCACGTTATTTTCCCCCTCCCGGTTCGGTGTGCTATCGGCGCGTCGGGCCGGACTATTTATTCCACTCGCACTAAAGCGGTGCGCCTCAGCACAGTAGTGCGGCATTTGCTTGCCGGCTCATTCATTGTTCTAAATATTCCCTTCGTAAAATCAGCCGCTTATGAATTGTCATACTGGTATAACAGTTGCAACCTATTCTGGGTGGCAGGCGTGATACGTGTGATTGCTTGGAGTCCAATATTCATATTTTAAGCCATGCGGTTTTTAGTGTTTTTTCTATCAAGGAGGACGGGCAGTGAATGCAAATTTTCAGCACCAGCTATCCGCTGAAACATCGGATGTATTACTCGAAGCCTCACAACTTTTGGGAAAATCCCTGAACCCGGAGGTGACCATTGGGGCGATTCTGCAACTGTTGTCCATGCGCCTGCAGCTGTATAAGGGGCGTGTCATGCTACCTGATCCTGAAAGCGGTGAGTTGAAGATTCGTTACTTTGTCGATCTAAACAAAACGGAGAGGCAGCAGGCCGTGTATGCGCCTGGTGAAGGAGTGACCGGCCGCGTGATGGCCACGGGTCAGGTGGCGTTGATCCCTGATGTCACCAAAGAGCCGCTCTATCTTGCCCGCATTACCGACCTGTCGCATATGCCAGACAAAAAGCTCGCCTATATCGCGGTGCCCATTTTGCAGGACGATCTACCCATCGGTGTGCTCGCCGTGCAAACCCGTCGCTCCTGTGATTATGTCTTTGATCGGGATTTGTATGTATTACAGATACTCGCCGCGATGATTGGTCAACTGTCACGGATTCATGAGCTGGTGAATGATCACACCAAACAATTACTCAAAGCGAACAGCGCCTGTAAAGGGAAGGGTAAGGAAAAGGGCACCGTCTACGGCATACTCGGTGAGAGTAAGGCGTTGCGCAACGCCGTCGGCAAGGCCTTACGCGCAGCGGAATCCGATGCCACCGTTTTGCTGGTGGGTGAATCGGGCTCTGGCAAGGAACGCTTTGCCCGCATGATCCACCTTGCCAGTCAGCGTCGTGACCAACCCTTTGTGTGTGTCAATTGCGCTGCCATACCGGCGCAGCTGCTGGAGTCAGAATTATTCGGCCATGAAAAAGGCAGCTTTACCGGCGCGGATGCTTCGCGTGTCGGCAAATTCGAGCTGGCGGCCAACGGTACCCTGTTCCTGGATGAGATTGGCGACATGAGTCTCGACCTGCAAGCAAAAGTGTTACGTATAATGCAGGATAAAATGATTCAACGGGTGGGAGGAAATAAAGAGACCCAGGTAGACACCCGCATCATCACGGCGACCAACAAGAATCTACAACGCGCCGTGAATGAAGGCGCCTTTCGCGTGGACCTGTATTACCGTATCAATGTGATACGAATCGGGCTGCCGCCGTTGCGGGCACGTCGCGATGATATTCGGCTGTTAGCGTCTTATTTTCTGATTAGAGAAAACCAGCGCCACCATAGAAACGTCGTCATTGAAGCGAAAGGCTTATCCACCCTGGAAGAATATGACTGGCCCGGTAATGTGCGCCAGTTAGAAAATGTTATCGCCCGCACCGTTATCATGTCTGATACTTCCGCCGTTACCGAGCAAGATATTCAGGATATTTTGTGTGAAGAGGCCACGATTGATGTCGAGCCACCGCATTCCGCCAATGAGTCTCAAAACACTATTGCCGGCAGGCCGTATACCCGGGTTAATGGCAATGAGCGCCAGAGTATCGAGGATGCACTACGCATAGCCGGGGGCAATAAAACCCTGGCCGCCAATCACCTCGGATTGACACCACGTCAACTGTATTACCGGATGAACAAACTGGAAATCCCCTTGTAACGGCAATCGGCAGCGGGGCGAGAACCATTGTTTCTAATGAAGGGAAAAAGTATCAGTGCTGTCCTGTTAACTTTACTTCCGTCATGCCGGCGCATGCCGGAATCCAGTAATTCGTTAAACCAAAAGTAGGCGCTCTTAGGCGACCTCTGGATTATTCGCTTCGTTCACCCTTCGGGCCTCCTTTGGCGTTCAACGCGCTACGCGCTTATGTTCCGGCCTTTATGCCCTGAGGGTATGCGCCGGAATGCCCAAAGCGCTTCGCGGGGCAGGCTCTGACGAGAGAGGTTGCTAAGAATTCATGTCTCAAATCCAAAAAACACACTGTAGGCCCCGGAAAATAACCTATTACAATATGGCAGTGTCTGTTAACGGGACAGCAGTGGCCCCTTATAACTAAAACTTGCTAACCTGGAGCTGGTGACGGATCGGTAGGGGCGGACCCGCGTTTCCGCCCCCTGCGCGGATTTACACGCGGAACCGGCCGACGAGTCGTTGCAACTGACCGGCGATGTCGGCCAATTCGCCGCCGGCCTCGGCGGTGAGCTGGGCGTTGTCGGCGGTTTGACCGGCCACCGTCCGTATCTTGGTGACGCTGCGGTTGATCTCTTCGGCTACCGTGCTTTGTTCCTCCGCGGCGCTGGCGATCTGGGTGTTCATTTCGGTGATGGTGGCGACGGCGCCGACGATGTCATTGAGGGAATCCATGGCGCTGGATGCCTTCTCGGCGCTGGTCTGGGTGCGTTCCTGGCTGTTTTCCATGGCGGTCACGGCCTTGCTGGCACCTTTTTGCAGGCGCTCGATCATCTGCTGGATTTCCTGGGTGGATTGCTGGGTACGCGAAGCCAGCGTGCGCACTTCGTCGGCCACCACGGCGAAGCCGCGGCCTTGTTCGCCGGCGCGGGCGGCCTCGATGGCGGCGTTGAGCGCCAGCAGGTTGGTCTGTTCCGCGATGCCGCGGATGACGTCCAGCACCGTGCCGATGTCGTTGGCCTCCGATTGCAAGGCCTGAACGACTTCCGCCGTGGAGACGATTTCTGTCACCAGGCCGTTGATGACGTCGGTGGTTTCCTGCACCACGTTCTTGCCGTTGATGGCCGCCTCGTCGGCGTTTTGCGCCGCGACAGCCGCCTTCATGGCGTTACGCGAAACTTCCTGCACCGTGGCCGCCATTTCGTTGATGGCGGTGGCCAGTTGATCGGTCTCGGACTCCTGTTGCTGGGCACCCTGGCTGGTTTGCTGTGTGACGCTCGACATCTGTTCCGCCGTGGCGCCGAGCTGCACCGTGGCGCCGGTGATCTGATTGACGATGCCATGCAGGCCCTCCTGCATGGTCTGCATGGCCTCCAGCAGGCGACCGGTTTCGTCTTCGGAGTGGCTTTCCACCTGCACGGTAAGGTCGCCGCCCGCGATGCGCTTGGTGGCGTCCACCGCCACGCACAGGGGTTTCACGATACTGCGGGTGACCAGGTAAATCACCATCACCGCCATGACGGTGATGAACACGCTCAACAGAATCAGACTGATCAACGCCGAGCGATAGGACTTACCCTTGGTGTCGTGCATGCTGTTGAGGTTATTTGCGTTGCGCGTTTCCAGCTTGGCAAACTGGGCCTCGGTGCGGTTGTGGTTGAAACCCACCACCACTTTGCCCAGTGGATTTTCCTCGTAAACGATGGTCTTTTCCTGCACAGCATCCGCCGCGACGGTGGCCTTGTCGCCGGACTCTGCCAGGACGTTGCCGTCGGTGCTGATGAAGGCCACGTAAGAAACGTCCGGGTCCTCCGTGGCGACGGTGGCGTATTCCAGCAAGGCGCTGAGATCGAAGGAGGCGATGGCCGCGGGGGCGATCTTCGCCAGCATCTTGCCCAACTGCGCGGCCTTGAGCTGTTCCGAATCCTGGTTGGCCGCGACCTGGTCCGCGGCGATGTCCTTGACGATGCCGCTGGAGGTGTCCAGCAACGTCCCCAGGGTTCGGTCTTGCAGGTTGAGCACCACGGTGCCGCCGATGCCCATGAGGATGACCAGGGTGATGGCGGTGGCCGCGCTGAATTTCGCGGCCATGCCCATTTTTCCGAGGTTGCAGGTGGATATGATGGTGGCAATCATTGCGTTGTAACTCCCTGGGTGGCGACGTTATTTATCGTACGGCTTGATCTTCAATGCCTTCAACGCCGCCTTCATGCCGTCCAGCGACACGGGCTCCACGAAACCCTCGATATTGGCGTCCTTGGCGGCGTCATCCCCTGCCTTCAGGTTGATGCTGGCGGTTTTGATCTTTCCGGCCACACCGGCATCGGTGTTCTGCAGCGAGAAGAGATACCACTCGGGGTAGAGGTCGGTGGAGTGGAGGTGGGGAAAGCCGTCGCCTGTGCGCTGGTCCACGATTTCGAAATCCTCCAGCTTGATCTTGCCTTCCTTGGCCATGTTCTCCAGCAGGCCCGAACGCACGAAGGCGGCATCAATGACGCCGGCCTTGACGGCCAATACCAGGTCATCCTGCTTCTTGCCCTCCTTGAAAGAGGCGAAGTCTTTGTGGGGGTCGATGCCCTTTTGCATCAAGTGATACGTCTGAAACGTATAAGCGCCGGCCGCGGCACGGAATTTCAGCGACATGACCTTCTTGCCCTTCAAATCCTCGGCCTTGGTGATGCCGCTGCCCTTTTTCGCCACGATGACGCCCGCGAACTGGCTGCCGGATTTCTTGTTCAGCGTCGCCAGCGGGGTGGCCTGGTGGACATCCTGCAAAATAATGGCCTGGGTGGGATTGGCGAGGGTGAAATCCACTTGGTTGTCCGCGGCGGCGGTGACGAGGTCACGCGGGCCGTAGGGCTTGATCTCCACCGTGTCGCCGATTTGGCTGCTCAGGTATTTTCCGAAGGCGCTCCACTGTTTCATGGCGATGAGTTCGCCGCGGGGGGCGAGGACGCCGATGGTGACGGTGGCTTGTGCGGGCAGGCTCGCGGCCATGAGACTCGCCATGAGTCCGCCGATCAAGAGGGCTTTTTTCGAGGTATGCATGATCAATTCCTTGTTGGTTTTTATGTTTGTCCGACGGCCTGCCGCAAGGGCGCGCAGGTTTGTGCCCCTGTCTAACGGCAGATGGCGTATTAACTTTAGGGTTAATAGGAGTTTTTTTAGACGCGGCGCAACAGGAGATAGACGGCCACGTTCCCTCCGTTGCGAGGCTGTGTGGAGCTGTAAATCAATGGCTCAAAAATGATGGGTTGGGCGGCTGGGGCGCTACCGCGTGAGGGACGAACGTCGATTGGAGGGCTTTGTTGGGGGCCAGGAAACACCAGGAAATTTATTCATTGTGCATGTGATATCGATCGCGCCCTGCCTTCTTGGCTTCATATAGCGCGTTATCCGCATCTTTCAAGGCTTGGTCGAAAGTTATCGACTGACTTTCATCAGCTCGAACAAAACGTATTCCGGCGCTAACGGTAACAGTCAGTATTTTACCGTCGAACGAGACGCTAAGGTTACGGGTGCCGTCCAGAACGCGGTTGGCAAAGCGTTCCGCGGCTGTTTGGTCTGCACCGTGCAACATCACAAGAAACTCCTCTCCACCCCAGCGTACGGCAACGTCGGTCTTCCGTACGGTGTTCCGCAAAACCTCTGCAAACGCCGCAAGCACACAATCTCCTGCTTCATGGCCAAAAGTATCGTTTACATTCTTGAACTTATCGAGGTCTAGCATGACGAGCGCATAGCCGGATTTCATACGGTGCATCAAGGCTAAAGCACGACGCACTATTTGCTCGCCCTCGGTACGATTGGTTAATCCAGTCAGCCCATCAATCGTAGTTACATCACGCAAGGGTATGTGGAACTCCAGGATTCCACCCCCCAGGATTGGCAGACACTGAATCTTGTATCGTTCCACCCCTGTTTTTATTTGGTGGACATGAAGCACTGCTACCGGCCTACCCGAGAGTTCTGCATCCTGTTTGGGACAGTGCTCGCCATTCTCGTCGCAGGGGGTGTCGTAGCCGTGACTGATCTGATGGCAACATCCCTCTACCGATGCATATTCCTGCGCTGCCATTCTATTGCTAGCAATAACCCGATAATCACTATCGATATGCATAACCGGGAACGGCAATGCATCGAGCACAGGCCATGCGTTCTTTATACACTTGGGGGTAATTAAATTCGATTCAGAATTGTAGTCTTGCTTCCGGCGTACATTTAATCTTCCTTTCTTCACCGTATTATACCCCTCAGCGCCGAGTTCACTGGCGCGCTGCTTTCGCGTGAAAAAACCGGGTTAGAGAAAAAGCCGGGTCAGTGATGCGAAAAATTTACACTTGATAGTCAAACAGAGGTGCCGCAGGCAGGCGCAGCCCTCAACATGATGCTCGTCCTTGATGAATGGCCCTGTCCTGCGCCTGATTACTTTGCGTGTATGTGCGGCAGGAGACGGAAGCATAGCGGTCAGGGTGATATTTTCAACTCTTGCCGTATATCCAACTAATTAGGACAAGGAGATTTAGGTATGCGAATCAACAAACTCAGTTCTCTCGTCGGCTTGACGGCCGCGCTGGCGCTTGGTTCTATGGCCGCCGCACAGGCGCAAAGCCCCGAGATTTATGTGGGCGCCTCGTGGGGAGCCTATAGCATCAATGAAAGCGACCTGGACGAAAATGACGATGTGTTGAAGCTGGTCGTTGGCGGTCAGTTAAACGACTGGTTCGGCGTTGAAGGCTCGTGGGTTGATTTCAATCGCGTCATCGGCGGTAATGACAGGTTCGAATCTGATGGCAAGGGTCTGGCGGCGGTGTTTTCAATGCCGGTGGGGGATAGGTCGTCGGTCTTTCTAAAAGTCGGGCAGTTCTGGTGGGAATCAGACTCATCCCTGGGCGGTACGCTGGGCGCCAGTAGTGGCAACGATCCGTTCTGGGGAGCTGGCTTCAAGTTTGGATTTAGCGACCATCTCGCATTACGTCTCGACGCGGAACGTTATGAAGTGGCGAATGCCAATCTCAATGCCTACATGGTCGGTCTCGAGTTCAAATTCTGACATGTGGTGTAAAAACCGGATCAGAAAATAATTGTTTCTAACTATTACCTGGATCCGTGGTTAAGCCACGGATTCAGGTATTAGAGAAAAACCTCTTTGCCCCTGTTTTTCCAGGCGAACAAAAAAGCCCCTTTTAATGGGGCTTTTTTGTTCATTAAATCCGATTCTGCGACCAGTGCGTTCAACAACAGTGCCGGCGTCCCACAACCACGCTGCGGATCTCAAAGCCAACACTGCCGGCGGCCCCCGCCGACCCGTCCCAGCGCCACGTCAAAACTGTCCAACGTCCCGGTCATACCAACGGTAGCTGCACAATAAACCAACGAGGCTGGCTCGGTAAGTTTGTTTGCGTTAGCTAATGGGTTATTTATGGTCTGTGCCTCATGGTCCCTTGCAAGGGTCGGGCGGATTGTTTGGGCCAAAAAGTTGCAGTGCGCTAACCGACCCCACTCGTCAGGTATGCGGCAGGTCAGGCCACGGAGCCGAGCGAACGTAGGTTCGTCATCAGGGCCTGAGGCTAAAACCGACGTACTCAGCCCCATCTTGCTGACGGCCAAATAACGGATATCTGACGCTTTGTAGGCTATTTCCTACAGAATATCTGCGCATATTGTGAGAGTATCGCAGTAGGGAAGGGGGTGCCGCCTGATGTGGATCTGCCCGGCGTCACGGACAGCGATCAGTCCTCCACACTCAGCGGCTAATAAAAAAACACGAATATAAGAAGAACTATAGCGTCGAGTTAACACACGCAATGTCATTACTTTCAAATCCAGGGCTCTCAAAATTTGCAGCCCAAAAGCGCGCCGACCAGGTAAAGGCCTTTCAGGATGAATTGGCCCTGCTGAAAGGTGACGGCGTGCTGTCACTCACGGAAGAACAGGCGCAATCCGTCCACGCCTACCATCAAACCCTGCTCAGCCAATACAGCGACGATTTCGATATCGATCAGGACCAGCGCGAAAAACAACTCTCGCTGGGCATGCGCATCGCCTCCTTCCTCGGCGCCCTGGCTCTGGCCGCCAGTGTGTTTTTCCTGTTCTACCAATTCTGGGGCAAGCTCTCCACCACCAGCCAGGTCGCGATTCTGATCGCCGGCACACTCGCCACCTTCATCGCCACGCTGCTGGTCGCCGAAAGGGAAAAGACCGGCTATTTTGCCAAGCTCGTCGGCCTGGTGAGCTTCGCCTGTTTTGTGCTGAACATCTCCATGCTCGGGCAGATGTTTAACATCACGCCCTCGGACAACGCCTTTATCGTCTGGGGCGCCTTCGCCTTTCTGCTGGCCTACACCTGCGACATCCGTTTGTTACAGGCGGCGGGCATTCTCTGCGTCATCGGCTTTGTCTCCGCGAGAGTAGGCACCTGGAGCGGCATGTACTGGTTGTCGTTCGGCGAGCGGCCGGAAAACTTTTTCCCCGCCGCCATCCTGTTATTCCTGTTCCCGCAGTGGGTGAATCATGCCCGCTACTGGGGATTCGCGCCGCTGTATCGGGTGTTCGGCCTGTTGAGTCTTTTCCTGCCGATACTCGTGCTCTCGAACTACGGCCGAATCAGTTACCTCGCAGTAGACACGGAGGTGATCGAAGGCCTCTATCAACTGGCCGGTTTTGTGCTCAGCGCAGCGGCCGTGTGGTGGGGCATACGCAAGCACTGGAAAGACACCATCAACACCGGCAACGTCTTTTTTGTAATCTTCCTCTATACCAAATTCTTCGACTGGTGGTGGGAGATCATGCCCAAGTATCTGTTCTTCTTCGTCATCGGGCTCACCGCCGTACTGTTTTTGCTGGTCTTCAAACGCCTGCGGGCGAAGGGCTTCTTTGACTTCACGGAGGCAAGGCAATGAGCCTCTTGGGTCAAATAAGCGCCATGCGCCACATCAAAGCCCTGCTGCTCGGCGCAGGACTGATCATCCTGACCAACGCCATCGTCCTGGCCGGTGTGGCCTACAACCGATCCGGCGAACTCGACAGCACCATCACCCTCACCGAACGCGAACTGAGCCTGCCGTATTACTACCGCGGCAACGCTGAAAACAGCGGCATTCAACTTCAGTTAATGCACCGCTACGATAACAGTGGCTATTTCCGCAGTGACTATGAATCACCTGAAATCCTGGACTGGTTCAACAAGGAAAAGCTGGCCGAGCTGGGTTTTGATGTGTCGCAAGCCATCAGCGCCGACCAGCACAATCGTCACTATCAAAGGCTTAGGGAAAAGCAAGTCATCCTCGCGCTGGAATACAACGGCAAGGCCTATCAAAGTGTACTGGAAGCCGCCCAGCAACATTACGACAAGCTGCTGGCAGAGCAGTCGGCCGAGCAAGACAATAACAAGAAGAACAACAACTACAAACTGAAACAGGCCGAAGAAAACCTGGCGCGAGAAAAGGCCTCGGCATCACGACTGTTCGTCATCGACGCAGGACTGGACCATGACACGTTACGCACAAAATACGCCGACCGAACAAAATACCTGTTAATGAAAGGCGTAGTGATGGCGCGCGTAGCGAGCGAAGACGCAAGCAAACCAAGGCTCATCGGTTACATCAAATCACTCAGCAACCCCTATATCCACGTGCCATTGCAACACCACGCAGTGATTGAAGCAGCAGCGACAGAGAGAGCGCATCGCCAACCGGATGAACCACCACGACTTGAAGCGACGATTAATGTAGGGCAGCGGCTGGAGCCGTGGTTGGTTGGGGTGAAGGGGCTGAAAGAGGAATAGGGTCGATTTGTTCGTAAATCAGTCAGGTAGGGTGGGCATGTGTTCTGTGCCCACGCGGAATGTGATTTAAAGGGCGCTGATCACATTAGCCCGCTATTTAACGTGGCCCTGTTTAACATAACAAGAACAAGGAAATACTCATGAAATTACTATCAGGACTGTCGATTTTCATCATGCTGATGATGCCATGTGCCTATGCGGATACGGGTACTGATACTGATGCGCAGGAAGAGAGTATTACGGCAGCGGAATTTGAGGCGTCACTTAACTATCAACAAGGGGTAATTAATCTGCCAGGTGGTAAGGCCACGCTACAGGTGCCAGAGGGTTTTCGTTATATCGATTCTGATGATACACAACGGGTTTTGGAACAGGCCTGGGGCAATCCCGATGGGACAGGAACGCTGGGCATGTTATTTCCCGCCAAGCTTGGCCCAACCGATGATAACAGTTGGGGCGTGGTGATTACCTATCAAGATGATGGCCACATTTCAGATGAAGATGCGGACTCTATTGATTATGCGGACCTTCTCGAAAACATGCAGGCGGAAACAGCAGAGGACAGTAAGGAGCGCGTTGAGGCCGGTTATGAGCCTATCAGCCTGGTTGGTTGGGCAGAAATGCCCAGTTATGACCCAGTCACTAAAAAGATGTACTGGGCAAAGGAGCTAATGTTCGGCGAAGAAGGGGAGAGTACGCTTAATTATAATGTTCGCGTATTAGGCAGAGAGGGTGTGCTGGTGCTTAACGCCGTCGCCGGCACGGATCAATTGCCGACGGTAAAAGAATCCATGCAGGACGTGATTTCCTTTTCCAACTTTACCGAGGGGAATCGCTACGCCGATTATGACCCTGACACTGACAATGTTGCCGCCTACGGCCTGGCGGCCCTGGTGGGCGGTACGATGGCCGCCAAGACAGGCTTGCTTGCGAAACTGATCGCTTTGCTCGTTATGGGTAAGAAATTTATTATTCTGTTTGTTATCGCTATTGGGGTTTTCCTGAAAAAGATGTTAAGCCGCAAAAAGGCTGAGTAGAGCGTTTAACAAAATTTGGATTAAATGGCTAAAGGGCTCAGACCCCTTTAGTCCGTTGAGTTAAAGGGCTCTGACCCCTTAGTTGTAGCTGTAATTGGCCTTTTGCTGACAATAATTTTTGGCTTAATGAGTATATTTAACGGGCCAAGCGAGCAAGAATTGGTACAAAAAATTGCATCTCAAATCGAGCTAAACAACTCTAACAAGTCAATGCAGCCGACTGCTAAAGAGTCGGCTTATTGAAGCATTAGCAATCATTCCAAGGAAACTTTAACGTGTTGACCATTAGGGAACAAAGTTACAACTGGGCAATAAACCATGCACTAAACCTTGGTGATACAGATGTATTTCCTGCGCCATTTGAATACCAAGCTATCAACCATGATTGGGATGCTGTTAAAACACAATTGCTGAGTGAAGATGTGTTGAGCTGGCGCACTCGCCCTGCACGAGCCTTACTTTCGCCTAAGGCAAAATATGGTTTTCGTACTATCACTCAACTTGACCCATTGGACTTCCTTATTTATAGCGGGCTAATCTATGAGATTTCCGCTGAACTTGAAAGCCGCCGAGTTCCCATACAAGATGAAATTGTTTTTTCATACAGGGTCAACACGAACCAAAATGGCCAACTCTTTGATCCTAATATTGGTTATCGTCAGTATTTAGATAAGTGTCGAAGAAAAATAGCCACTGCATCAGTTGATTCTTTTGTGGCAGTAACTGATATTTCTGATTTTTACTCACGAATTTATCATCATAGGCTTGAGAATGCGTTACGTGCCGCAACGACAAATTCAAATCATATTTCTGCCCTAATGAGGCTGCTATCCGGCTGGAATGGCACGGAAACATTTGGAATACCTGTTGGTTGTGCACCATCAAGGATACTTGCGGAAATCACTCTTTCTGACGTTGATGAAGCACTACTTGCTAACGGAATTGATTTTGTTCGTTTTAATGATGATTACAGAATATTTGCCAGCACCCAAGTTGAGGCATACCAACATATTTCATTCTTAGCAGAAACTCTTTTTCGTAATCATGGCCTATCTCTTCAACAGCAAAAAACGTCAGTACTACCCGTTAACGATTTTAAAAATCAATTCCTCGCAACCCCATTGGACCGAGAAATGGACTCTCTTCATGAAAAGTTTCATACGTTAATCGAAGAGCTAGGAATGGAAAGCTGGTACGATGAAATTGATTATGACGATCTGAACGAAGAGCAACAGGAGCTTATAGACACCTTGAATCTTGGGGAGCTTTTTCGAGAAGAAACTCAATCAGACGAACCAGATATACCAGTTGTGAAGTTTTGCCTTCGGCGTCTTGGTCAGCTGGGTGATGATAGCGTTGTCGAAGATATATTCGATAACCTAGAGTCTCTTATTCCTGCATTTGTTGATATTGTTCAATATTTTAAGAGTTTGCGATTTTTGAATAAAGAAAGTCGTTCTCAATTAGGCGGTAGGTTATTGGCTTTATTGAAAGATTCTATGGTTAGTGAGCTGGCGTACCATCGAATGTGGATAATGCATGTTTTTACTGAGTCTCGTGAATGGGATAACGAAGGAAAATTTGTTGGTCTGTATAATCAAGAGAGAGATCAAGCTTGCAAGCGAAAACTGATACTGGCTATGGGACGCTCAGAACAACGGCATTGGTTTCAGTCGCAATGGCGAACGTTATTTGAACATCCACACTGGCAACGACGTGCTGTACTCGCAGCGGCAAGTTGTATGCCTGCCGATGCGCGTAGACATTGGTATCGTTCAGTTGAACCACAATTAGACTTGTTGGAGCGAGCAGTAACACGCTGGGCTCGTGCCAATCCGTTTAGCCCATGAAAGCTAACAAACGACTGCTGTCGGACAAATTTTCCGCAGAGCGCGGCGTTAGGGGAAAACTATTGGTTCCACGGAATAAGCGATGATCGACATAGGATCCACCAACTTTCTGATCAAAGTGCCGAGCTTGCCGCGAGAAGAGTTTGAGCGCTATTCCACAAACTTATTCGATGAATGGGAACGGAGCGTAGAGAGGACCCTTATTCTTCCAGACTATTCGATATCCTTAGATGTTGAAGAGGGATCAATTAAAGGTGGAGGAAAAATAGCCATTGCACTTGGTGCTCTCTATTTGGGAATTGGACAATATGGTGACTTTATTTCTGGGCTTGAAACAATATGTGGACAAGTCTCCTATGTGAGTAATGCGTTATTTGAAAGTGCCAGGTCGCCGTTCGGCGGTAGTAATGTAAATGCAAAGTCACGAAGAAGCGGAGGCGCTCTATCTCGGTTGCATACACTGTTCGATAAGGTTCAGAGAGGTGTTCTTACAACTAATGAAGCGATGATAGAGGCAAGAAATCTGTTCGGAAAAGAGGGCGATGAAAATCCAGAGTTCATTTGTGAATTGCAAGATCAGTTTGAAGATGCGCCTAGGTATCCCGAACAGCTAAGCCTTATCAGTGAAGAATGGGTTGAATGTGGAGAACAACCAATCGAAGACAAGAAGAAAATTCCGCAAAAACCTCAGCCAAAACCAATTCCTTTGCCGCAGCAGTACCGTGTAGAAATCTGGCGAGAGTCTAAGAAAGATAAGAAGCATGTAAAGGTCACTAAGCTATGATTCCAGCTAAAGGGGTCTGAGCCCTTTAACGATATTTAGAATAAAACCGTGTCAGAGAGCAATTGTTTCTAATATTAGAGAATATTGCTCTCTGACCCGGTTTAATTTCTCTTCCAGGCAAAGCTTGCTGATGAGCCGGTGGAATTCCGGCGAAAAGGGAAGTTATTACAATTCATAAAAAGGAGTTGATCATGGCTGTTAAACATACACCAACGGATATCGTTCATCAGGGTAGTAAAGGTGGAACGACTGGATGCGGTACTGACACTAAGAAGAATGCTGATCATTGGGTGCAATCATCACAGCGAATTACATGTGATAAAAATGGTTGCAAAAATTAGCTGATTTCGTAATTAGCTTAACATGCAAAGGTAGCGGACGGCTTTGCCGCCCGTTGCCTTTTTGTGCTGGGTTACATGAGTCAGGTAGGGTGGGCACGTGTTCCGTGTCCACGCGGAATGTGATTTAAAGGGCTCTGACCCCTTTAGCTCTGCTTTAGCTGCAGATTGCAGCACTATTGCTATATATAATAGCCTAATGAAGAAACTCGACGGAGAAGTATAATTGCTTATTGAAAATTTTAAGGATGTTGATTTATTAGGCGATAAGGACTTTGAATTCTTCGTTAAAGACTTGCTTGAAAAATCAGGTTGGACTGATGCAGTTATTACAGAAATTGGTAAGGAATATAAACATGGTGATGGAGGTGTTGATATATTCGCCTACAAAGCTGGCCGTAAATTTGCTATTGAAGTAAAACAAAGAAATATTCAATCTAACGTAGATGTAAAGGCACTAAACCAATTGGTGGCTGGAGCTAAACTAGCGAACGTTAATCATATGATATTAGTGACGAACTCTTATTTTACTTCTGAGGTCCAAGTCAGAGCTTTACGATTAGGTGTTGAGCTAATTGATCGGGATGGATTGAAAAGTCTTTGGGTGCAAAAACACTCTGAGATAGGTAGGGATATTAAACCTAGAAAATATCAGACACAGGTAATTCAAGAAGCAGTAAACCAATACAATATTGGAAAAAATAAAATCTTAATAGAAATGGCAACTGGTTTAGGTAAAACTTATACCGTTGCGTTATTAATCAAAGAGTTAACTAAAAATATCTCAAAACGTCCTAGAGTAATGTTTGTTGCTCATCAGATTGAAATATTACTTCAATCGGTTACAGCCTTTAAAAATGTATTTGGTGTCGGTTCATATAGCTTCTCAGCATGCTTTTCTGGCTCTTTTCCTGAAGAAACTGATTTCGTATTTGCAAGTTTTGATACGTTATATAGTCAATTAGATGATTTAAAAAAAGAAACTTTTGATTATATTATCGTTGATGAGGCGCATCATACACCTGCAAGAACTTATTCCGAAGTAGTAAAAAACTTCTCTCCAAAGCTATTGATAGGGCTAACAGCTACGCCTTATCGGTCAGATGAAAAAAATGTAACTGATTTTTTTGGGGGTAGTGATGGTCATATAGGTAAATATGACTTGGTTTGGGGGCTGAAACATAAAAAGCTGGCATTTCCAAAATACATTGTTTTATTGGATGATTTGGATCAGAGCAAGATTGATCAATTAGATAGCGGCTTATCTATTAGCGATCTTGATAAGAGGTTATTTCTTCATAAAAAAGATGAAGAAGTGGTTAAAATTATTGAAACTACTGTTAGCAAGAAAAATATAGAAAATGTTAAGGGCATAGTGTTTTGTAGAAATATTCGCCATTTAAAGCATTTGCTTGGGTTTTTTGAAATGGGGACTGCAACTTGTGTACACTCTAAAATGAATGATCAAGAGCGAAGAGAAAATATAAGAAATTTTCGAGAGGGTAACTATAAATATATCCTAGTTTGCGATCTTTTTAATGAAGGTATTGATATACCTGAAACAAACCTTTTAATCTTCATGCGTTATACAGGCTCAAGAACAATTTGGTTGCAACAACTTGGACGAGGATTGCGAAAAACACCAAACAAAGAATATGTGCATGTGTTAGATTTTATTGGTTCTTTAGAGCGATTAAATGAAGTAAAGGCACTATCCAAAGCAGTTAAAAATAAAAAATTAGAAAAAGAGCACTTGGAGGATTCAGAGGAAAAAAATGATAAAAAGCAGGTGGTTCATGATGGCTCACTTGAAGTCCATTACAGCGAGTCTGCGGCTAAAGTGTTAAAGCTTATAGAAGAATTGAAATATCGTTTAAATACTCGTGAAGCCTTAATAGACAAAATTAGGTGCTATAGAGAGCAAGAATTTCAAATACCTGAAATAAGTGATATTGAAGAAGTTATTGATGACGTATCTTCCGACCAGCTTTCTACATATTTTGATTCGTATTATGGATATTTAACCGCAGCATTTGATACTGACTTTGACATGCTAACTATGAAATCTCGCGTAGGTGGCTTTGTAGAAGAATATATTTCAAATAATGGTGTTGAGCCTAGCTTACGAGCAATATCGTTAAATTTTTCGTTCAAAAGTTTGCTCGAGTTTACAGAAAACGAAATTTCAGAATTAATACCTAAAGTTTCAAAAATACCTCCTTCCGATAGGGGTGAAAATAAAGAGCAATCAAGAAGCTTAAAAAACCCTACAGGAAAGAAAGATAGTTTGGTGAGGCAATATATGGGAATGGTTTCTAGCCGTGGAGATATTAAAAAATTATCAAATTTAGAGTTGGTTGAAATAAAAAAAGAATTTCCGTCTATATCTTTATTTTTAAAAGCTTTGAAAGGCTTAGATGATGAATGACAAAGCAGTTTTTAAAGGGTCAGGCACAAATGATTGTCAGGCTCTTTTTAATGAGCTAAAAAACATTTTGCTAGAAAATGGGTTCTGCGATCCAAACAAGAAATATATTAATCTTTTGGATTTAACTGAAGAGTTAGATTCAGAACAGTATTTATGGCTCAGAAACGAAATTATTTTTAAAAAAATTATGAGTCAATTTTGCATTATTAAAAGCAACACTAATTCAGCTATTGAGCAAGCAATAATTAAAGAAGAAGCAGGGCGATCAACTATTAACCTTCCTAATCCTGATACCTCATTAGATGACGTTTATTTTAAGGCTCTTCAGCAGAATTAGTGGGTAAAAACCACCGGGAATTTTGAAACAGGA
>JAVVEP010000031.1 GCA_032250735.1 Gammaproteobacteria bacterium | reverse complement strand
TGGGCCGATTTCCCATCAGCGCAGTAGATTCTTCCATAGTCCGACAGGCTCCTAGTTGGCAGTTATTCCTGGCGAAGACCATTTGAAACAACGAGTCATGCCAAAATCTTCCCTTATCCCAACCCTCTCCCAAAGGGAGAGGGGGTTAATGCGACAGCCGTAAAATTCCATGCAGACCATCACCGACATTCTGGGGCCCGCCGGCCCTCTCGCCGCCCATGTGCCCGGTTTTGCGCCGCGCCGCCAGCAGCAGGACATGGCCGAGGCGGTCACCCGGGCGCTGGAATCCGATGCGATGCTCATCGCCGAGGCCGGCACCGGCACCGGCAAAACTTACGCCTATCTGGTGCCCGCCCTGCTGTGTGGCAAGAAGGTGATGATTTCCACCGGCACCAAGAATCTCCAGGACCAGCTGTTTCACCGCGACCTGCCCACCGTGCGCAAGGCGCTGGGGGTATCCACCTCGGTGGCGCTGCTCAAGGGGCGGGCCAATTATCTGTGCCATCACCGGCTGGAACTGGCGGAGGGGCGGCGGCTGCGCCCTGAACAGCAGGACCAGATGGCACGGATCCGCACCTGGCTGGGGCGCACCGAGCGGGGCGACATCGCGGAACTCAGCGCGGTGCCGGAGGATGCGCCGATCTGGCCGCAGGTCACCTCCACCACCGAAAACTGTCTGGGCAGCGACTGTCCGGTCTACGCGGACTGTTTCGTGGTGAAGGCCCGCAAGGAGGCCCAGCACGCCGAGGTGCTGGTGGTGAATCATCACCTGTTTTTCGCCGATCTGGCCCTGCGCGACGAGGGCTTCGGCGAGCTGTTGCCCGGCGTCAACGCCTTTATCTTTGACGAGGCCCATCAGCTGCCCGATGTGGCCAGCAGCTTTTTCGGCAGCAATCTCAGCGCCCGTCAGCTGTCGGAGCTGGGACGCGATGCGCTGATTGAGGTCCACGCCGAGGCCCCGGATGTGGCCACGGTGGAGGCCAGCATCACCAAACTCGACAAGGCGGTGCGCGACTTTCGCCTGGCCCTGGGCAACGATGCCCAGCGTGCGCCCTGGGCCTCGCAGGATCAGAATACGGCGCTGCGCGGCGCCACCGAAATACTGGCCGAGGCGCTGGCGCGGCTGGAGTCGGAACTGGAGCCGCTGGCCGAACGCGGCAAGGGGCTGGAGCGCAACTGGCGGCGTTGCCTGGAGCTGAAGGGCCGGCTGGATCAGTTCGTCGATGGGGGCAGCAGCGAGCAGGGGGTCATTCAGTGGTTCGAGACCCACGCGCGGGGTTTTGTGCTGCACATGACGCCGCTGGAGATCAGCGAAACGTTTCGCAGTTATGTGGACAAGCACCGCAGTGCGTGGATCTTCACCTCGGCGACCCTGGCGGTGGGGGACGATTTCACCCATTTTTCCCGCGAACTGGGCATCGAGGATGCCCATGCCCGGCGCTGGGACAGCCCCTTCGATTTTGCCCACCAGGCCCTGCTCTACGTGCCCACCGGGCTGCCGGAACCCAATGCGCCCGATTACACCGCGCGGGTGGTGGAGGCCGCCTTGCCGGTGATCGAGGCCAGCGGCGGGCGAACCTTTTTTCTGCTCACCAGCTACCGGGCGCTGAATCTGGTGGCCCAGGCACTGGCAGGCAGGATCGATTACCCGCTGCTGGTGCAGGGCAGCCTGCCGCGGGGTGAATTGCTGGAGCGCTTTCGCGAACTGGGCAATGCCGTACTGGTCGGCACCAGCAGCTTCTGGGAGGGCGTGGACGTGCGCGGCGAGGCGCTGTCGTGCGTGATTATCGATAAGCTGCCGTTCAGTTCGCCCGGTGACCCGGTGATGCAGGCCCGGCTCGAGGCCATGCGTGAACGCGGCCTGAATCCCTTTTTTGACTATCAGGTACCGCAGGCGGCCATCACCCTCAAGCAGGGTGTGGGGCGGCTGATCCGCGATGTCAGTGATCGCGGCGTGCTGATGATCTGTGACCCCCGGCTGTTCGGCAAGGGTTACGGGCGCATCTTCCGCGACAGCCTGCCGCCCATGCCGGTGAGTCGGCAACTGGGCGATGTGCAGCAGTTTTTTGCCGCCGCGTCGGTGGTCGAGGCGAGCGCCTCGTGAAACTGCTGGCCATCGAAACGGCCACCGATGCCTGTTCCGCGGCACTGTCTATTGAGGGTGAGGTGCTGGAGCGTTTCGCGCTCGCGCCGCGTGGACATACGGAACTTATCCTGCCCATGCTGGACGAAATCGTGGCGGAGGCGGGCATCCATCTCTCCCAGCTGGACGCCATCGCCTTTGGCCGTGGGCCGGGGGCCTTTACCGGGGTGCGTATTGCGGTGGGCGTGACCCAGGGCATCGCCTTTGCCATGGATCTGCCGGTGGTGCCGGTGTCGACCCTGGCGGCGGTGGCGCAGGGCGTCGGGGCCCAGCGAGTACTGGTGGCGCTGGATGCGCGCATGGACGAGGTGTACTGGGGCGCCTATCAGCGCAGCGCCGCCGGGCTGATGGGCCTGGTGGGCGAGGAGTGTGTCGCCCCGCCCGCCGAGGTGCCGCTGCCCGAGGGCAACGACTGGTGGGGCGCCGGTGCGGGTTGGGCGGCCTACGCATCGGTATTGCCGGCGCACTGCGCGCAGCGGCTTGCGTCGCCCGAGGCGGGCTGGGACAGCGACAGTCTGCCCCATGCCCGGGATGTGGCCGTGCTCGGTGTGGCCGGGTTTGCGGCCGGGCAGGCAGTGAGTGCCGAGCAGGCCCTGCCGGTCTATCTGCGGGATAAGGTGACCTGGAAAAAGATCCGCTAGATTGAGCGCACACTTGCACAGCCAATTCATCCTGAATCCGACAGCCTTCCAGGATGTTACACTGCGATGGGCCGCCGCCGGGCCAGGTTGCCAGGACGGTATTGCCAGGACGGTATAGAGGAAGAGGGAAGATTCAGTCGTTGTGCTATAACAAGGCGCGTGAGTTGCGGGAACTTGCCTGATAGTCAGGTGCCAGTCGTATTGTGAGTCGCATCATAGGTCGTAATATGGTTTTGCTGAAGTCTGTAAGGAAATACCGGGCGTTGAAAACGCTCCTGCCGGCATCGCTGTTGCTGACGGCCTTGGCGGGATGCAGCAGTCTGCCCACCCCACAAACGGGGGCCCAGTTTGAAAAACCCATGAGTCGGCTGGAGCTGGTGCGAACGCTCGCCGAGCGGCGCAACAACAAGGTCAGCGACTTCTCCAGAAAAAACCTGTCCGGTCTGGAGCTGCGCCGGTTCAACTTCCAGAAAGGCCTCTTTACCCAGGCCTATGTCGCCAAGACCGATTTCCAGAACGCCAACCTCAGGCTGGCGCGTTTTGATCAGGCCGACCTGACCGGGGCGCTGATGATGGGGGCGGATCTGCGCGAGGTCGACTTTCGCGGCGCCAATCTGACCGGCGTGGATTTCACCGAGGCCAATCTCAATGGCGCCGATCTGTCGGGCGCCAATCTGCAGGGCGCGATCTTCAATCGTTCCCTGCTACAGGACATAAAACTGGCCGGGGCCACGCTGTACGATGCACAGTTTGTGAATGTGTTTCTGGGCTCCACGGATTTCAGTAATCTGGATCTGCGCGAGGTGAATTTTCAGGGATCCGATCTGAGCAACGCGATTCTGCGCGCCGCCAATCTCGAAGGCACGGATCTGAGTGGCGTGGTTCTGCGCTCCGCCGATCTGGCCTCGGCCAATCTGGTGCGGGCCAATCTGGATGGCGCGGTGCTCAGCGAGGCCCTGTTACACAGCGCGCTGTTTGAGTCGGCCAGCATGAAAGATTGCGACCTGCGCGGCGCCAACCTGTTTCATGCTCGCCTGCAGGAGGCCGATCTCAGGAAGGCCCTGTTCCAGGGCGCCAATATGAGCGAGGCAGACCTCACCGGGGCCAATCTGCGCGGCGCGAATCTGTTTAATGTCACGGCGGTGAACTCCAGCTTTTCCTGGGCGAACCTGCGTGAGGCGGTACTCGTCAAGGGCGATTTTACGGGTACGGATTTCAGCGATGCAAAGATGAATGAGGCCAATCTGCTGCAAAGCGTCATGGTCAACACCCGTCTGGTGGCGGTAAATTTCAGGGCTGCTAATCTTAGGGGGGTCAATTTTTCGGGCGCCGATATCCGTGGCGCCAATTTTCGGGATGCCGACCTATTGGGTGCCCAGAATCTGTCGGCCACCAAGGGTCTGAAGCAGGCCCTGCATCTTGAGGACGCCATCCTTTAGCTGTCTGCGGACTTTTAGGTTTCTGTAAGCTTCGTTGCGTAAGCGTTGGTGGCCGCCATAAGGCCACATCACATGCTGTAATTTTATGGAGTTTTTGGCAGTTAGGCCGATCTTGTCTCGCTAAACCGACCTTTCCATCATCGTTATCAGGGCTGATTCATCAGGGGCGCAACCGGTCGCATGCACATCTCCTCATCATCCGCAGGCCTCTATCCCGTGCTTGTCCCGAGCGCACGGACGCAGACCGCTGTGCCCCGTAGTAGTGAGGCGATACCCACAACCAGCGCTACAACCCATTCGGCGATCGACCAGCGGACACGGCAGCGCATTGGGGAGGAGAAACGGGAGATAGCGGCGGGCGCGGAGGCAGAGGTGTCAGGTCTGGATGTTTCCGGATTGCCGGCCAGTGGTTTAACGCGGCTGTTTTATCCCGATTTTGGGCGCATCGCTGGGGTAGGCGCGGGGGGGCGTTATGGCCAGGATTCAGTACCGGATTCAGTACAACGTTCGGCGCAACGCGCGCTGGATGCCTATACCACGGTCGCGACACAGGAACATCGCGACGAAGTGGTGTCCTTGCTGGGCATTGATGTGTTTGCCTGACCGACAGTGTCGGTCGTGAGGGTCATCGTCTAGAAGCGTACGCCGATCTTGGCGCTGGTGGAGGTGTTGTCACCGGTCTGCTCGGTTTCTGCCGCGATATTCATCAAACCCAGGTTCAGATTAAAGCCCAGAAAATATTTGCTTTTGGTGAGACTTTCATCTTCTAAGGTGATCACATTGGTTCCACTATCGATCCACACCTGCCCAATGCCGGCATAGGGGGTGAAAAAGGCAAAGCCCTTGGAAATGGAGAGTTCCAGTCCCCTGGTGGTCATGTCGAGTTCGTCCACGCCGGTGAGGCGGGAAAAGGTCCCGCGCAGCGAGAGTGCGGGGCTGATCACGCCGCCCTCCAGCAGGGCATAGCTGAGTTCGCCACCCAGTAGCCCGATATTGCTGGAGGGGACCGAGGTGTAGAACGCGCCGACATCAAAGCCCAGCGGCAGGCCTTTGTGAACGTGCAGTTTGGGCACCAGCAGCTGGCTGGAGGTGGCACTGCCACTGGTGGCGGTTTCGAAGGCATCGCTCTCTAGCGAGGTGCTGGTGACCTCAAAGCCAATATCGAAGCCCAGACTGCCCAGCGGTTCGGCCGGCTTGATGGCCTTGTAGCTGAGCGCGGCGCCGAGGTCGGCGGTCAGGTCCTTGAACAACCCCTGGCTGAGGCCACCGATATTGTCGATATCACTGGCCATCGAGCTCAGCGGCAACAGCAGGCCGGCCAGCAGGCCATAAAGCCTATTGCGATTGCGGTGTTTGGCGGTCGGTGTATTCATTTTCTGGTGTGCATTCCTGGATGATTTTATTGATTGTTTAGCATGGGAAACAGCTTAACGGTATTTATTTTGATTCCCTGTGATCGCTGTCGCAAGTCAAGTATAGCGGCAGGTGGCCAGGCAGGCGAGGCAGGAGAGGCTCTATTTTTTCTGTTTGGGGTGCTGGGCCGTCATCGCCTCGGTGGAGGCAATGATGCGTTGGTAACTGGCAAACCGGTCTGCCGAAATCGCCCCCGCCTGCACGGCGGCCAACAGCGCGCAGTCCGGTTCCACCGTGTGTGTGCAGTTACTGAAACGGCAGTGACCAAGGTACGGCTGGAACTCCTTGAAGCCTTCGGTGATCTGGCGGCTGCTGACATGGCCCAGCCGAAAGGAGCGCACCCCCGGTGAGTCGATAAGCTCGCCGCCACTGGGAAAATGGTAGAGCTGGGTGGTGGTGGTGGTGTGGCGTCCCTCGCCACTGCTCTCGGACAATGCGTTGACGCGCAGCTCTTCCTCGGGCAGCAGCACCTGGATCAGTGAGGATTTGCCCACCCCGGACTGGCCAACGAAGATGCTGGTTTTGTCGCGCAGGAGCCGGAGCAGATCATCCAGCCCCTGCGCGCGCTTGGTGGTGGCGTAGATGACGTGATAACCGATGTCCTCATAGGCCTGGAAGCGGGCGCGGAGCCGGGTGAGCTGGGTGTCGCTGAGCAGGTCGATTTTATTGATGATGAGCACCGGCGGGATCCCGGTCAGTTCTGCGGCGATAAAGTAGCGATTGATGAGATCGACATCCAGGGCCGGTTCCGGCGCGGCGACCACCAGGATCTGGCTGATATTGGCGGCCACGGGTTTGAGCTGGTTGTCGGCATCCGGTCGTTCGAGCAGACTCTGGCGCGGCTCCATGGCCACCACCACGCCGGTGTTATCCGGTCCGGGCTGCCAGATGACATTATCACCGCACACCAGCGAGGGCAGGTTGCGCCGCATCAGGCAACGAAAACGTTGCCGCTGCAGGTCTTCCAGTTCGACCTGCGCACCATAGCGGGTGATGATGCGGCCTTTCTGCTCGGGCCCCAGCTCACTGCCTTCCAGCGTGGATGTAACTGCGGCGACCTTTTTCTGCGCGCGGGCCAGGCGTTCGGCCTGAATCTTTTCCGCGCGCCATACCTGCCGACGATTCAGTTTATCCTTCGCCATGCGGCCTTGCAGTAGAGTGTTTGCAACTGATGATGCGGGCTAGAGCCATCGGTGAAGGTGGATTTAGCATGCCGCGTGAAGGGGGTGGTACTCGGTGAGCGCGCTCACCCGTTTGAGGCGTCTGTTTTCAGCAGGGCATCAATCTTGGCCGCACAGATGAAATCATTTTCGGAAAGCCCACCGATAGCGTGGGTGCTGTAGTGGATCAGGCAGCGGTTGTAGCTGACTTCCATATCGGGGTGGTGGTCTTGCTGATGGGCGATCCAGGCGACGGCATTGACGAAGGCCATGGTGTGATAATAGTCCTTGAAACGAAAGGCCTGTTGCAGGGTCTTGGCGTCTGCTGTGAGCTCCCAGCCAGTGAGCTGTGTCAGCATCGCACTGGCCTCCTGGCTGTTCAGGGGCGTCACACCGCCTTCACAGGGTTTGCAGGTCTTTTGGGTAAGGCCGGACATGAGGGCTATTTCTTAAACTTGTAAAAGTTGACGTTGAGGTATTCGACGACGTCATCCAGATCTTCCAGGGAGAAGTTGGCGTTGGAGGCGCTGTCACAGAATTCCACCCGGGCGTGCAGGTCTTCAAAGGTGTGGATGATGCGGTTGGGGCGCGTGTATTGCCGGTTATCGTGGCAGCCCATACATTTTGCATCATGCAGCTTTTTGCCGTGCGCCTCATCCGGCTTGCGGTCGTCGGCGACGGTGAGCGTCATGCAAAAGGCCAGGGTGATAAAGGCCAGAGGTGCGAAAACTTTCATTACCGTTGTCATAATATGGGTATCCCTGTTGTTGCTGGGCGTGTTGTTAAACGTAGCCCACCCGTTGTCGCCGTGGCCGATGTCGCAAAGTGTAGTCCATCGGAGCCGCCAGCAAAAGTGATCTTTAGCGCCCGCTGAGGGGCTGTCTATCGTCAGCTTGCCGCGCAGGTTATACCGCGTTGAGCGTAGCTTCTGTGGGACGTTCACATTAGTGCGCTAAACTGCCAATTCTATCGGCAGCTCTGGTAGTATCTTCAGACACTTGAGACAACCTTATGAGAGAACGGCATGCCTGATAACGTGACAGCGAAAGACACCAACCTGATCTGGATCGACCTGGAGATGACCGGGCTGGACACCCAGAAGGACCTCATTATCGAGATCGCCACCATTGTTACCGACAGCGAGCTGAATATTCTTGCGGAAGGGCCGATGCTGGCGATTCACCAGAGCGACGCCGTTATGGCGGGCATGGATGAGTGGAATACCCAGCAGCACGGTGGCTCGGGGCTCACCGAACGGGTGAAAAACAGTCGTATCACCGAGGCCGAGGCCGAACAGCAGACCATCGCCTTCCTGCAGCAATACGTGAATCCGGGGAAATCACCCATGTGCGGTAACAGTATCTGCCAGGACCGCCGTTTCCTGGCGCGCTGCATGCCCGTGCTGGAGGCCTTTTTCATGTATCGCAATCTGGATGTCAGCAGCCTGAAGGAGCTGGCCTCGCGCTGGGCGCCGGATGTGGTCAAGAGTTTTAAAAAGGAGTCCAGCCATCTGGCGCTGGATGACACCCGTGACTCGATCAACGAGCTGAAGCATTACCGGGAACATTTTATCAAGTTTCCCTCCTAGCAGCCGGGATTTCGGACAGAAAGTGTTGACTCTTGCCGCGCCGAGAATCACACTCAGCCCATGAATTTCTCACGCCCCGCCATTCGACGCACTATGTTCTGGCTGCCCCTGCTGGTGGTCAAACCTGCGCCTGTCTGCGAGTGTCGAAGAATTCATTGTCGTTAGTTTTTCAGTTACCGAATTCAAGAGGCCGCAGATCGAAAGACTGCGGCCTTTCTGGTTTCTGGGGTGTTGGTTTTTTTTAGTCAGTGACGAATTTAGAGGAAGGAGAACATCGTCATGTCCGTGCCGGTTGCATTTCTGGGAGTGGTGTTGATCTGGTCAACTACTCCACTGGCCATCCAGTGGAGCAGTGGAGGCTGGGGTTATCTGTTTGCGGTTTCCGGGCGCATGATGCTCGGTGCACTGGTGTGCGCAGTGCTGTTGCAGATCCTCAAACCCGGACTACCGTGGCATCGTGAGGCGCGGCACACCTACTTCGCAGCCGGTATCGCTATTTATGGTGCGATGCTCAGCGTCTATTGGGGCGCACAGTTTGTACCGTCGGGTTTGATCGCCGTGCTATATGGGCTTAATCCCCTGTTGACCGGGGTGGCCGCGGCCGCAGTGCTGGGGGAAAAATGTTTCACGCCCGGAAAACTGCTGGGCATGGCGCTGGGCTTTGCCGGTTTGCTAAGTATCTTCGCCGCCGACATCATGTTGGAAGACCATGCCTGGCAGGGCGTGTTGGCGATTCTGCTTTCGGTGGTGTTGCACAGTGTCAGTGGCGTGTGGGTGAAACGCATGAGTGGCGGCCTTCCCGGACTAACGGTAACTAGTGGTGGTCTGTTTGTGGTGGCGCCGCTGTTTTTTCTGACCTGGCTGGTATTTGATGGCCAGCTGCCGACGGAAATAACGGCGCAGGCCGGCTGGTCGATGGTGTATCTCGGTGTGTTCGGTTCAGCCCTGGGTTTCACGCTGTATTTTTACCTGCTGAAAAATATGGAGGCCAACCGGGTGTCGTTGATCACTCTGCTGACGCCGGTGCTGGCCTTGACCCTTGGCACCATCCTCAATGGGGAGATTATCTCTCTGCAGGTCTTGTTTGGCAGTGGTCTGATTGTGTCGGGTCTGGTGCTGCATCTGTGGGGTGACCGACTGGTAGCCAGGATGCTGCCGGCCCGGATTTGAGCGTAAGAAGCCTGTAGTGACCGAAAGCGGCCTGTGTTGGCCGTGCCGTGCATGAATTGTGGGGCGCTTATTGCTGGTGCTGGGCCAGAGCCCACTGCACGTGCTCACGCACCAGTGCAGAGTCATGCTGTTGCCGGGCCTGCAGGGCGGAGATGATCGCCGCGTCACTCGGTGCGTTACCGAGGGCGACGGCGATATTGCGCAGCCAGCATTGGTATCCGATGCGGCGAATCGGGCTGCCCTCGGTGCGTTGCAGAAACTCTGCCTCATCCCAGGCAAACAGTTCGAGCAGGCCGCTGTTGTCGAGTCCATGACGGGGCAGGAAATCGGTCTCTGGCGTGGGCTGGGCAAAACGGTTCCACGGACAGGCCAGCTGGCAATCGTCGCAGCCGTAGATGCGGTTGCCCATCAGTGGGCGCAGTGCCAGCGGAATCGCTTCGCGCAGTTCAATGGTGAGATAGGAGATGCACAGGCGGGCATCCACCTGATAGGGCGCGACAATGGCGCGGGTGGGGCAGGCGTCGATGCAGGCGGTGCAGGTGCCGCAGTGATTCGCGGCGGTGGTATTGGCGGGTAGCGATGGCGGCAGCGGCAGGTCGGTATAGAGCTCACCGAGAAAAAACCACGAGCCGGTTTGTTCAGCAAGCAGGTTGCTGTGTTTGCCGATCCAGCCCAGCCCGGCCTTTTCGGCCAGCGCCTTTTCCAGCACCGGGGCGCTGTCGGTAAACACCCGATACCCAAACGGTCCGATCGCCTGCTGGATGCGGGTTGCCAGCTGCTGCATGCGGTGACGAATTACCTTGTGATAATCGCGTCCCAATGCATAACGAGAAATGTAGGCCTTGCGAGGGTCGGCCAGAATTGTCTCAGGCTCGGTGCCCTTGCCGGGCAGATAGTCCAGCCGGGCGCTGATCACGCTGACGGTGCCGGGTTCCAGTTCGGCGGGGCGGCTGCGTTTGGTGCCGTGTCTGGCCATATACTCCATGCGCCCGTGCCGACCTTTCTGCAGCCAGGCCAGCAGATGGGTTTCCGCGGTATCCAGCCGGGTGTCGCTGATGCCGAGCTTCTGGAAACCCAGCGCCTGTCCCCAGCGCAGGATATCGGTGCCCAGGGTGGTCCAGTCCGGAGAGGTATCGCTGGCCGTGATGTTTGCATGGAGGGTTTCGGGCTGATGGTTTTGCGACTCACTCATAGCCGCTATGATAGCGTGATGAAGCCCCTGTCCGATAATCCGTCTGCCGAGCTGCCATCGTCGCTGTACCGCGCCGCGCAGGTGCGTGAACTGGATCGGCTGGCCATCGAAGTGTTGGGCATCCCGGGTGAGACCCTGATGGCGCGTGCGGGGCAGGCGGCGTTTTCCGTGCTGCAACAGCACTGGCCGCGCGCCCGTGCGCTGGGCGTGTTATGCGGCGTGGGCAACAATGGCGGCGACGGTTTCGTGCTGGCGCGTCTGGCCCAGACGGCGGGTTATCGCGTGCGGGTGTGGCAGGTAGGGGAGGCAGACAGGATACACGGCGATGCCCTGGGCGCGCGGCAGCAGGCGCAGGCCGCGGGCGTCAGCATCGAGGCGTTCACGGCGTCGGCGGTGAGCGGTGTCGAGGTGCTGGTGGACGGCCTGCTCGGCACCGGTCTTACCGGTGAGGTGACGGGTGACTGGCGGCAGGCCATCGAGGCCATCAATGCGGCCCGCGCCACGGGCAGTGCAGTGATGGCGCTGGACATCCCCTCCGGCCTGCATGCCGATACGGGCCAAATCCTCGGCGCCGCCGTGCAGGCGGATGTCAGTGTCAGCTTTATCGGCCTGAAGGTGGGGCTGTTCACGGGACAGGGGCCGGCCCAGTGCGGGGCCATCCGCTTTGCCGATCTGGGGCTGTCGGCAAGCCTCTATGAGCAGATGAAACCCGCCGCCACCCGGCTGCACTGGGGACAGATGGCCCTGCCCCCGCGTCGGCCCACCGCCCACAAGGGTGACTTCGGCCACGTGCTGGTGGTGGGGGGTGAGCAGGGCATGAGCGGTGCGCCGCGGCTGGCCGCAGAGGCGGCGCTGCGCGTAGGCGCCGGGCTGGTGAGCGTGGCGACCCGTGCGGCACATGCTGCCAGCCTTAGTGCCGCGCGGCCAGAGCTGATGGCACACGGCATCGAGGCGCTGTCGGCACTGCAGCCCCTGCTGAAACGCGCCAGCGTGCTCGCGGTGGGGCCGGGGCTGGGACAGGCTGAATGGGGTCGTCGCCTGTTTTCGGCGGTCATTGATAGTGCCCTGCCCAGGGTGCTGGATGCCGATGCCCTCAACCTGCTGGCCATTGAGCCGGCCTATAGCGATAACTGGATATTGACGCCCCATCCCGGTGAGGCGGCCCGTTTGCTGGGGCAGAGCATTGCCCAGGTGGAGGCCGATCGCCTCGCCGCGGCCGTCGCCGTGCAGCAGAAATACGGCGGCGTGGTGGTGCTGAAAGGCGCCGGCAGCGTGGTGGTAAACCGTAGTGGCGAGATTGGCGTGTGCAGTGAGGGGAATCCGGGCATGGCCAGCGGTGGCATGGGTGATGTGTTGAGCGGGGTGATCGCGGGCCTGCTGGCCCAGCACACCTCGTTGGCCGACGCCGCCCGGCTGGGGGTGTGCCTGCATGCGCATGCCGCGGATCTGGCGGCGGCCGAAGGTCAGCGCGGTCTGCTGGCAAGCGATCTGTTTCCCTATCTGCGCCGGCTGTCGGGATGAGGCCCCGGTTGTCATGGTGTCTGCGATGAGCCCATTGCGCCTGCATCTGCCCGATGAGGCGGCCATGCAGGCGCTGGGCCAGCGCATTGCCCGCGCGCTGGGCATGGCCCCGGATGTCGGCGCCATTATCTATCTGCACGGGGATCTGGGCGCCGGCAAAACCACCCTGGTGCGCGCCATCCTGCAGGGCCTGGGGGTGACGGGGCGCATCAAGAGCCCGACCTACACCCTGGTGGAGCCCTATGAGCTGGCGGGCGATCCGCCGGGCCGGATGGCCTATCACTTTGATCTGTATCGTCTTGCCGATCCGGAGGAACTGGAGTTTCTGGGGATTCGGGACTATTTATCCGCACAGGCGATCCTGCTGGTGGAATGGCCGGAGCGTGGCGCGGGCGCGCTGCCCGCGGCGGATGTCCATATCCGTATCGACTACCCCGCAGCGGGGGCGGGACGCGAGGTGAGCCTTGTGCCGGTGGACGGCGGGCGCGGCCGCTGGCTCGACGCTGTATGATTTTTGTACGAAATTCCTCCCATATTGGCAGGCTTGTCATATAAATCTCCATTTGAGAAGAGATTTTTCGCCTATCTTGATGTAAATAAAGAAAAACTTGCATTTCCGGAAAATGTTTGCACAATAAGTAGACATGTCGATCACACTCTGGAACCGCCGCCCTGAAAGGGACCCTCTAAACCGTAAAACGGGCTGGCGGCGGCTAATGTCGGTGGCATTGATCCTGCCGCTTTATCTGGCCATGCCGCTGCTGGCACAGGCCGCCTCGGTCGACGGGGTACGCATGTGGGCCGGACCCGACGATACGCGACTGGTGTTTGATATCAGCGGCCCCGTTGATCACTCTATTTTCATGTTGCGCTCCCCGGACCGGGTGGTGCTCGACCTGAAAAATGCCCGCCTCAAACAGGCCCCCCATGGCCTGGACTTCCGCAATAGCCTGGTTTCCGATCTGCGCAGCGCCACCCGTAACGGCGATGATCTGCGCCTGGTGCTGGATCTCAAGACCAAGGTGCGGCCGAAGAGTTTTCTGCTGAAGCCGACCCAGCAATATGGTCACCGTCTGGTGATTGATCTACAGAATCTGTCTGCTGAACCTGCAGCCAAGGTGGTGACGCGCACCATGCCAACGGCGCCGTCAGGTGCGCCGCGCGACGTGATCATCGCGATTGATGCCGGCCACGGCGGTGAGGACCCCGGCGCCTCCGGTCAGCACGGTACCCGTGAAAAAGAGGTGGTGTTGGCCATCGCCCGGCGGCTGGCGGAGCTGGTGGAAAAAGAACCGGGCATGAAGCCGCTGATGATCCGTGACGGCGATTATTATCTGGGGCTGCGCAAACGCATGCAGATGGCGCGCGACCGTCAGGCCGATCTGTTTATCTCCATTCACGCCGACGCCTTTCGCGACGGGCGGGCCAGCGGTGCGTCGGTGTACGTGTTGTCACAAAATGGCGCCACCAGTGAGGCGGCGCAGTGGCTGGCGCGAAGTGAAAACGACGCCGACCTGATCGGTGGCGTCAGCCTGGATGACAAGGATGACTTGCTGCGCTCGGTGCTGCTGGACCTGTCCCAGAATGCCACCATCGCCGCCAGTCTGGATGTCGGGGGCAGCGTGCTCAAGGAGCTGGGCCGGGTCGGTAAGGTGCACAAGCATCGCGTCGAGCAGGCGGGTTTTGTGGTGTTGAAGTCCCCCGACATCCCCTCGATTCTGGTGGAAACGGGTTATATCTCCAATAAGCGCGAAGAACGCAATCTGCGCGACCGGAATTACCAGCACAAACTGGCGCTGGCCATGCTCAAGGGTGTACGCCGCTACTTTACGCATAACGCACCGCCCGGCACCCGCCTGGCGCTGGCCGAGCAGGAGCATGTGATCCGTCCCGGCGAGACCCTGGGCGGGATTGCGGCACAGTATCAGGTGAGCCAGCTGGCGCTGCGTTCCGCCAACCGTCTGTCGACCAGCCAAATAAAGATCGGGCAGATACTGCGCATCCCCACCCTGTAGTACCCGTTAGCACCCCGTTAGTACCCCGTTAGCGCCCCGACAGCTATCCTTCCAGTACTCCTGCATACTCACCCGTGAATGGCGGGCGGCCGCGCCAGGCCATTTCGTTTTTCTCCCGTGGCACGATCCTGCGTATAATGGCGTCTGTTTTATTGGAGCCCGTCCCGAGCCACCGCCAAGCCAGTCCTGACAATCTGCCCATGAGTTCATCTGCCACCATCCCCCGTATCCACCGACTCTCTACGCAGCTGGCCAACCAGATTGCGGCCGGCGAGGTGGTGGAGCGCCCCTCGTCCGTGGTCAAGGAGTTGATCGAGAACAGCCTGGATGCGGGCGCGTGCTCCATCGAGGTGGAGGTGGAGCAGGGCGGTACCCGTCTGATCCGCCTGCGTGATGACGGCTGCGGCATCGACAAAGACGACCTTGCCCTGGCCCTGAGTCGCCATGCCACCAGCAAGATTCTCAGCTTTGACGACCTGGAGGGAGTGGCCAGCCTGGGTTTCCGAGGTGAGGCCTTGCCGAGCATCTGCTCGGTGTCACGGCTGGAGCTGCGCTCGCGGGCGCGGGGCAACGACAGCGGCTGGCGGCTGAGCAGTGACGGGAGTGATGACATCGGCGAGCTGGAGCCGGTTGCCCATCCGCAGGGCACCACCATTGAGGTACGGGACCTGTTTTTTAACACCCCGGCGCGGCGTAAATTCCTGCGCGCGGAAAAGACCGAATTCGGCCATCTGGAAAAGGTGGTGAAACGCATCGCGCTGAGCCGCTTCGATGTGGCGATCAGTCTCAGTCACAACCAGCGGGTAGTGCAGAAATGGCGGCCGGCAACGACAACGGCTGAACAGCTACAGCGCGTTGCGCAGGTGTGTGGACAGACCTTTGCCGAGCATACCCTGCAGATCGAATTCCAGGCCGCCGGCATGCGCCTGTGGGGCTGGGTCGCGCTGCCGACCTTCTCGCGCTCGCAGGCGGATCTGCAATATTTCTTCGTCAACGGGCGCATGGTGCGCGACAAACTGGTGACCCACGCGATTCGGCAATCCTATCAGGATGTGTTGTATCACGGCCGGCACCCGGCCTATGTTCTCTATCTGGAACTGGATCCTGCCCTGGTGGATGTCAATGTGCATCCCACCAAGCATGAGGTCCGTTTTCGCGAAGGCCGCATGGTGCACGATTTCCTGTTTCGTAGCCTGCACCAGGCATTGGCCGAGGCTCGGCCCGGCGCGGAGACCGGCGCGGCCGCCATTGCCGGTTCCCCGATGACACCCTTCCCGGCACGCCCCGGCGCTCCGGACTCTACAGCGCCACCCATGCAGCAATTCGGTCTGTCCTATCCCCGACCATCGGCAACGCCCCGGGTTTCTGCGCAGGCCGTGCAGGAACAGCTGCAGGGCTATCAGGTGCTGGCCGAGGCGGCGGCGAATGGTGCCGGAATCGGGGCAGAGAACCGAATGCAGGATACAGATATCCCCATTTTGGGTTATGCCATTGCGCAGCTGCGTGGCGTGTATATCCTGGCGGAAAATCAATACGGTCTGGTGCTGGTGGACATGCACGCCGCGCATGAGCGGATTACCTATGAACGCATGAAAAACGCGCTGGATGGCGAGGGCGTGAAGTCCCAGCCATTGCTGGTGCCCCTGAGTATCAATGTGAATCAGACCGAGGCAAAACTGCCGTCGGCCTTTGCCGACGTGTTTGCAGAGCTGGGATTTGTGGTGGAGGCCATTGGCCCGGAAATGATTGTGGTGCGCCAGGTGCCTAGCCTGCTGCGGGATGCCGATGTGGAAGGGCTGGTGCGGGATGTGTTGTCGGATCTGGCGACCCACGGCACCACTCGCCGGGTGCGTGAGGCGATTAACGAATTGCTGGGCACCATGGCCTGTCACGGTTCGGTGCGGGCCAATCGTCGGCTGTCGCTGCCGGAAATGAATGCGCTGTTGCGTGATATGGAAAACACCGAGCGCAGCGGACAGTGTAACCATGGTCGGCCCACCTGGGTGCAGCTGAACATGGACCAGCTGGACAAACTGTTTATGCGGGGGCAATAATACTCACCGCCACCGAACGGGTTTCTTCATGCTATGTCCGAGCCTTCTCCTTTCTCTGCTACAACTCCTGCTAATTCCCCGATGGATGTGGATCACGCTGCGCAGCCGGAGGCGGCAATTCCTGCCACCGGTTATAACTGGAATTATATCCTCGATATTGCGCGCGAACACAAGCGCGCATTAATGCTGGCCAATATCGTTGCGCTGCTGTCGGTGCTGGCCAGCATCCCGATTCCATTACTGTTTCCTCTGCTGGTGGATGAGGTCTTGCTACAACAGCCCGGCGTGCTGGTGGCCTGGATGGATGGCCTGTTTCCTGCAGCCTGGCAGGGGCCCAGCCTGTATATCCTGTTCATCTTGCTGGTGACCGTGGTGCTGCGGGTCGGCGCCCTGATATTGAGTATCTGGCAGGTGCGTGAATTTACCCAGATCGCCAAAGACATCACCTTCCGTATTCGCCGCTCTCTGCTCGGTCGTTTGCAGCGGATCTCCATGGCGGAATACGAAACCCTGGGCAGCGGTGCGGTTGCCTCGCATTTTGTCACCGACCTCAACGCGGTCGATGATTTTATCGGCCAGTCCATCGCCAAGACGATTATCTCCGCCCTGACCCTGGTGGGCATTTCGGTCGTGCTGTTCTGGATGCACTGGCAGCTGGCGCTGTTTATCCTGTTGATGAACCCGTTGGTGATCTATTTCACCATGGTGCTGGGCAAGCGCGTCAAACACCTGAAAAAACATGAAAACTCGGCGTGTGAACTGTTTCAGCAGGCGCTGACGGAAACCCTGGACTCCATCCAGCAGATTCGCGCCAGCAATCGCGAAAATTTCTATCTGCGCAATGTCATCGGCAAGGCGCGGGATATTCGCGCCCACTCGGCGGCATTTTCCTGGAAGAGTGACGCCGCCTCGCGTTTTTCATTCGGGGTTTTTCTGCTCGGCTTTGATGTGTTTCGGGCCATTACCATGTTGATGGTGGCGTTCTCGAACCTGAGCGTCGGCGAAATGATGGCGGTGTTCGGTTACCTCTGGTTTATGATGGCGCCGGTGCAGGAGCTGCTGAATATCCAGTACGCCTTTTTTGGTGCGAAGGCGGCGCTGAGTCGTATCAATCGCTTGCTGGATCTGAAGCTGGAACCGCGCTATCCGCATAAGGTTAACCCCTTTGCCGGCAAAAAGACCGTGGGCCTGCGGGTTGAGGATGTGTGTTTTCGTTACCCCTCGACCGAGGCCTCGGCTACGGCGGATGCGGAGCGTCCACTGGTACTCAATCATCTGAGCCTGACCGTGCGCGCCGGGGAGAAGGTGGCCCTGGTGGGCGCCAGCGGTGGGGGCAAGTCGACCCTGGTGCAGGTGGTTCTGGGCATGTATGCCCCGCAATCCGGCATGCTGTTTTTCGATGAGGTGCCGGTCTCCGAGATCGGGCTGGATGTGGTGCGGGAGAATGTGGCGACCGTATTGCAGCACCCCGCCATATTCAATGACACGGTGCGCATGAACCTGTCCTTAGGCCAGGAATTTACCGATGCCCAGTTATGGCAGGCGCTGGAGATCGCGCAATTGCGCGATGTTGTCGAGTCGATGACAGACAAATTGGATACAATAGTCGGCAATCAGGGGGTCCGCCTTTCCGGTGGCCAGCGCCAACGCCTGGCCATCGCGCGCATGGTGTTGTCCGATCCCCGGGTGGTGATTCTCGACGAGGCGACCTCGGCCCTGGATGCGGAGACCGAGGCGCGGTTGCATCAGGCCTTGCACGCCTTTCTGGAGCAGCGCACGACGCTGATTATTGCCCATCGCCTGAGCGCGGTAAAACAGGCTGATTACGTACTGGTGTTTGATGGCGGGCAGATTATCGAGGCCGGCCAGCATGAAGAATTATTACAAAATGATGGGCTGTATAAGCGTTTGTACGGAAAGCTGCAGCATTAACCAAGACCATCGATGACACCGCCTCGGGCGCTCGCTCGCTGAATGAGGCTGTGTCATCAATTATCTTAGTTACTCAACTCACTCTGGAGAGGTATAGCGATGCCAAAGGCAAGTGAATTAAAACGCGGCAATGTTGTTGAAATCAACGGCGCCCCCTATGTGGTCAAAACCATCGAGTCGCGCAGTCCATCCTCGCGCGGTGCACAGACCATTTACAAGATCCGCTTTAATAATGCCCAGACCGGACAGAAACTGGATGAGAGCTGCAAGGCCGATGACATGTTCACGGAGATGGACCTGATCAAGCGCCAGGCGCAGTTTCTGTACCAGGACGGCGACATGTTCACCTTTATGGATATCGAGGACTATACCCAGTACACCCTGGGCAAAGACGAACTGGAAGACGAGCTGGGTTACCTGGTGGATGGTCTGGAAGGCATTTATGTGATGATTGTGAACGATAAGGTGCTGGGTATCGAACTGCCGCAAACAGTGAGTATGGAGATCCGGGAAACCGCGCCTGCCCTGAAAGGGGCGACGGCTGCGGGTCGTACCAAGGCGGCCATCCTGGTGACCGGGCTGGAAGTGCAGGTGCCGGAATACATCGAGTCCGGCGAGGTCATCAAGATCAACACCGACGGCAACCGGTTTATGTCGCGGGCCTAGGAGCCATCAAGGCTGACAGTCTTCAAGGCCCTGTCATCGCGACAGCCGCAGTGAGTGGATCAATAAAAACAGGCATGGAAAATCTTTTGAATAAAACACCTGAAGTCATCGAGAACAGCGAAAACCAGCAGCCCATGGCCAGCCTGATGCTGGGAAAAAGTCGCATCACCCTGTTGGGTACGGCGCATGTGTCGCGCAGTAGCGCGGAAAAGGTCAAACAGCTGATCGAAACCGGCGAGTATGATGCCGTGGCAGTTGAGCTGTGTCCGAGTCGCTACAACGCGATTGTCGATCCCGATGCGCTGGCGAAAATGGATCTATTTCAGGTTATTCGTGACGGTAAGGCATCCATGGTGGCGGCCAGTCTCGCGCTAGGCGCCTTTCAGCAGAAGGCCGCTGAACAGATGGGTATTCAGCCCGGCGCGGAAATGCGCGAGGCGATTGACTGTGCCAAGGCCGCCAGACTGCCGGTGCTGCTGGTTGACCGTGAGGTTGGGACTACGCTGAAACGCATCTATCGCAATATTCCCTGGTGGCGACGCATGAATCTGGTGGCCGGCCTGGTGGCCAGTGTGGTGTCCAGTGAAAAGGTCAGCGAGGAGGAGATCGAGCGTCTGAAAGAGGGCGATATTCTTGAATCGACCTTTTCGCAATTCGCCGAACAGGAGCAGGATCTATTTGTACCCCTGATCGGCGAGCGCGATCACTACATGGTGGCCCGCCTGCAGCAGGAGATCGCCAAACACCCGCACGAGAATCTGCTGGTGGTGATCGGCGCCGGTCACCTGGCCGGCATGGTCAGGCGCTTTGAAGAGCTTCTCGGCACGCCCCCTCAACCGGCCCCGGGCCAACCCGCTACGCCAACGGCATCCCCTGTCAGCCGCGAGGCGGCCGACCAGGTAATCGCCCGGCTGGATGCGATCCCGGCAGGGGTGCGCTGGCTGAAATATTTTCCCTGGGTCATTGTGGGGCTGGTGTTTCTGGGTTTTGGCATCGGTTTTTCGCGCAGTCCCGCCATGGGCTGGGAGCTGGTGCTGGACTGGGTGCTGATCAACGGGGGGCTGGCGGCCCTGGGCGCCCTGCTTGCCGCGGCGCACCCGCTTACGGTGATCGGCGCCTTTCTGGCCGCGCCGCTGACATCGCTGAACCCGACCATCGGCGCGGGCATGGTGACGGCGGGTATCGAGGTCTATCTGCGCCGACCCAAGGTCGGCGATTTCGGCAAGCTGCGTACCGATACCACCACCACCCGTGGCTGGTGGCGCAATCGGGTGACGCGCACCCTGCTGGTGTTTATGTTCAGCACCATTGGCTCGGCCATTGGTACCTATGTGGCCGGATTCCGGATCATCGACCGCCTGACCTGAGGCGATAACACACTCAATGTCCGTACATCACCGCCATACCGCCGCCCCCAGCAAGGATCGCAAGGACTGGTCTAACATCCGCGCGCTGTTGCCCTATCTGTGGGAATACCGTGGCCGCGTGCTGTTGGCGCTGGCGAGTCTGGTGCTGGCCAAGGTGGCCAATGTCGGTGTCCCGCTGGTATTGAAGGAGCTGGTCGACAGGCTGGATGTCGAGGTGGACGTAATGGTGGCGCTGCCGGTGGCCCTGCTGCTGGCCTATGGTGCCTTGCGCCTGAGCGCGGCCCTGTTCAACGAGCTACGCGACGTGCTGTTCACCCGGGTGCGCTACCGGGCGATGCGTCGCCTGACCCTGCGCACGCTCGAACACCTGCACAATCTGGCGCTGCGTTTTCATCTCGAACGCAAGACCGGCGCCATCAGCCGCGACCTGTCGCGCGGTGCCGCCAGCCTCAGTACCCTGCTCAATTATCTGGCCTTCAGCATATTGCCGATCCTGGTGGAGTTCATGCTGGTGGCTGGTGTCCTGGTCAGCCAATACGATGTGGTGTTTACGCTGATTATTTTCGGCAGTGTGGCGGTCTATGTGGCCTTCACCTTTGCGGTCACCAACTGGCGGATGGAATACCGGCTGGCGATGAACCGCTATGAATCCCAGGCCAACAACGAGGCCATCGAGAGCCTGATCAATTATGAGACCGTGAAATATTTTGGCAACGAGGCGCTGGAACTTAAGCGCTGTGGCTCGACCCTGAGCCAGTGGGAAGACAACGCCGTCATCAGTCAGTCATCCATGTCGGCGCTGAACTTTGGTCAGGCCGCCATCATTGCCGTGGGAGTGACGCTGATCATGTTCTTTGCCGCGGATGAGGTGCGCAACGGCAACATGAGCATCGGCGACTTCGTGCTGGTCAACGCTTTCCTGTTGCAACTGTTTATCCCACTGGGTTTTCTCGGCATCGTCTATCGACAGATGAAACACAGCCTTGCCGACATGGACCAGCTGGTGAAATTACTGGAGGAGGTGCCGGAGATCAAGGATCGGCCGGATGCCCAACCCTTACACGTGACCCGGGGCGAGGTGCGCTTTGAGCATGTGGCCTTTGCCTACCAGCCGGATCGACCGATTCTGCACGATGTCGATTTCACCATTGCACCGGGTCAGAAAGTGGCTGTGGTGGGCGCCAGTGGTGCCGGCAAGTCGACCTTGGCGCGACTGCTGTTTCGTTTTTACGATGTGGGGCAGGGCCGGATTCTGATCGACGGGCAGGATATCAGCGAGGTGACCCAGGCCAGCCTGCGTGCGGCCATCGGTATCGTACCGCAGGATACGGTGCTGTTTAACGAAAGCCTGCACTACAACCTGGCCTATGCCCGACCGGATGCCACGCAGGATGAGATTCTCCAGGCCGCACAACTGGCGCAGCTGCATGAGTTTGTGCAGAGCCTGCCGGAGGGGTATGACACCGTGGTGGGTGAGCGTGGCCTGAAGCTGTCCGGCGGTGAGAAACAGCGTGTCGCCATTGCCCGCGCGATCCTCAAGCGCCCGCGCATCCTGATCTTCGACGAGGCCACCTCCGCCCTGGACAGCAAATCCGAACAGGCCATCCTCAGCGCCCTGAAACTGGCCAGCGCCGAACACACCACCCTGGCAATCGCCCACCGCTTATCGACCATCGTCGATGCCGATCAGATTCTGGTGATGGAAAATGGCCGTATCGTTGAGCAGGGGGATCACTACACCCTGTTAGCCAATGCCGGCGTCTACGCCCGGTTATGGACCCTGCAGCAGAATGAACGCACCGTGATTCAGCCGCCAGCCTGATGGAACCCTTCGGTTCAAGAAAAAACATGCCCGAACACTATTTGGCTTCTCGGAAGCCCGATAACCACTCATATTTGTAGTTATTTATCTCCTGTCGAGATGGTTTACACTCTGAATTTTCCGGCAAGTGCAACCCGCATGCTGGTATACAGGCCTCCCTGGGTGAGCCACCATTCTGCTTGAGCAAACAATAGCCAGATTGCGTGAGGAAATAGGTTGGGCTGCGTCGGTACTATTTACACGGCGCGTAGGCGCGTAATTGTTGACCTGAAGCTAAAAATAATACGAGCGATATGTAACTGCTAGTTAATCACTAATTGATATACGTAACCAATAGTTTGCTCTAAGCAATGGTTGCTGATATTATCCCCGTGTATTTTATGGTTTCTGCTACACAGGGCGGTGTTTCTAATGTTGTATGTGATTGCGAGTTTGTTTTCAGAATGCTTCGGTAAGTCTTTTACAAAGAACGCTCCATTTCTCCTTTTGGTAATTACGGTTTGCGGATATAACCCCGCTGCTGTTGCTGAAGAAGTTCAAATCTATGGACCGATAACTTACCAACGTGACGCTGGATCGCCTGCTTCAGATATACGCAGCTTCAGCGTTAACAGCCTCGCGTCGTCTTACTTATTGAGAATTTATAATGGCGGTTTACAGGATGGAGATTTTGAAAAAGTCTCGGCCAGCGTAATTTCATTCAATGGCATAGAAGTTCTTTCTCCTGACGAATTCAACCAAAAAGTATCTTACATTGAAAAGCCAATTCAGGTAGTAGGAGTTAATGAACTAGCGGTAGAAGTAAGAGGTAAACCAGGCGGAGCATTGGTTGTTGAAATAATCGGTATTTATGAAAATACTGATGATATTCCCCCCAGCATTTCGGCTGCAGTCACACCCCTGCCGAATGAAGCAGGCTGGAATACAAGTGATGTTGAAGTTAGTTTTAGCTGTGATGACATTGGTAGCGGCATTCTTAGCTGCCCCGATTCGGTGATAGTGGTTACTGAAGGTGCTGGACAGATTGTATCTGGTACAACTACGGACAATGCAGGTAATACCGCTACAGCGTCAGTACCGGTCAATATTGACAAGACCGTTCCAGGAATCAGTTTCGAGGTTAGTCCTGTCGCCAACGCGGCTGGCTGGCATGACCGTGATGCTACCGTTAGCTTCACTTGCACTGATTCATTAAGCAGCATTGCGGATTGCTCACAGTCGATTATTGTTGGCACTGAAGGCGCTGCTCAGGTTATCAGTGGAGACGCAATCGATGTGGCGGGAAACACATCACAAGCTACTACTTCCATAAGCCTGGACAAAACACCCCCGACAATTGAGGCAATTATAACCCCGCCTGCTAATGTTAATGGTTGGCATAACGGTGACGCCACAGTTTCATTCACATGCACTGATTCTCTCAGTGGCATCGACACTTGTCCTGCATCTATGGTGATTGCGTCAGAAGGTTTTGGCCAGGAAGTGAGCGGCTCTGTTTCTGATAAGGCAGGAAATACTGCAACAACATCAGTGACACTGAACATCGATAAAACACTGCCAGCTATAACTCTTGATACTCCAGCATTAGGCAGTGTGCAGTTAACGAACCCGCCATCCATGGATGTTTCATACAGTGATATTAATGGAGTAGATGTTGCGACACTGAGCTTCGAGTTAGATGGCCAGCCACTGACTGTTGTCTGCAACAAAACATCGATCAGCTCGAATTGTATTGCCTCTACGGATTTTTCCTATGGCACGCATACGTTGCAGGCTACGGTCAGCGATGTGGCAGGTAACACCGCAACTTCACAAGTCACTTTCGAACAAGCAATCCCGGACCGTGATGCTGATGGGGTGTTTGACACAAATGACCTGTGTCCGAATACATCAGTAGGTGAAACGGTAGATGCCAATGGTTGTGCATTATCGCAATTGGATTCGGACACTGATGGTGTATCTGATGCGGATGACCAATGCCCCAATACGGCAATAGGTGAAGCAGTAGACGCAACAGGCTGCTCTACATCCCAGCAAACAGGACCATTGCCAGAAGACCCGGCAACAGTCGCGCCAGCACTTGATCCGACTGTGGCCACATCATTGGCAGCAGCGACTGAGTTTCTCTATACAGGAACCAACCCCATACAAACAGGTGTTAGTGCAGGGACCATTGAGGTGTATCGAGCAGCGGTTCTGCGTGGGCAAGTTACTGACCGCGATAATAACCCGTTATCGGGTGTAACTATCTCAATACATAATCACTCTGAATTCGGCCAAACGCTGACACGTGTAGATGGGATGTTCGATATGGCTGCCAATGGTGGTGGCTTGCTGACAGTGAATTATGCGAAGGAAGGTTACTTACCCGTCCAACGTCAAATCGATACTCCGTGGGCGGATTATGCTATCGCAGATACAGTGGTGATGATTCCGCTGGATGCGCAGGTTACTACAATTGATCTTTCGGATACCACGCAAGCTTTCCAGGTGGCACAGGGTAGCCCGGTTACTGATATCGATGGTACACGCCAGGCAACTATGCTGTTCCCGCAAGGTACAACAGCCACTATGACATTGCCTGGCGGCGGCACGCAATCACTGACCACCCTTAATGTGCGCGCTAGTGAATACACTGTTGGTGAGAATGGTCCAGAAGCTATGCCTGGTGAGTTGCCTGCGACTAGTGCGTATACCTATGCAGTAGAGCTCTCTGTTGATGAAGCCATTGCCGCCGGTGCCACACGTGTTGATTTTGATCAACCCGTGCCGTTTTATGTAGATAACTTTCTTAACTTCCCAGTAGGTGAAATTGTACCAACAGGTTGGTACGACCGAGAAAAGGTGGCGTGGATACCGTCCGATAACGGACGCATCATTGGCATACTCGCCATCAATGCGGGCATCGCAGACTTGGATGTAGATGGCAGTGGTGTTGCAGCCGATGCGACTCAATTAGCTGACCTGGGTATTGCTGATGCAGAACGTGTGCGACTTGCGGGCTTGTACACACCAGGAAAAAGTCTCTGGCGTGTACCTATCACTCACTTCACCCCTTGGGATCACAATTGGCCCTATGGGCCACCGGCCGATGCAACAGCGCCGCCATCACCGCCTGCCGATGCTGATACACCGGATGAAGATGAAGATTGTGAAGCAGGCTGCATCATTCAGCCCCAAAGCCAGTCTCTGGGTGAAATGTTGCCTGTTGCGGGTACTCCCTTTAACCTGCGTTATCAAAGTGAGCGCATGCCTGGTAATGCAACAGCACGAACTTTGAAAATTCCGCTATCTGGCGAAACTGTTCCGGCTAGCTTGCAGGGAATAGACCTAACTATCGAGATTGCAGGCCAAATGTTTAAGCAATCATTTCCTGCGGATCCGAACCAGAATTACACCTTCGTATGGGATGGAAAAGATGCTTATGGTCGTCCTGAACAACAAAAAACTGCAACGATTAGCCTCGATTTTATTTATGAACTTATCTACTACCCGGCTATAAATGATTTTCGGACAGCTTTTGCTAGAGCTGGCAACGCAGTGGGTGCGTCAGCTATTGGTAGTAGAGGAACAGGATTTTTTCGGTCAAGAAGTCAGTGGAAACATAAGATGAATGGAGTTGCTGTGGTGCCTAGCCTTGCGCAAAGCGCCTTGGGTGGATGGAGCCTAGATGTTCATCATGGGTACGATCTGATATCACAAACCTTATTTAAGGGGGATGGTGCTAGGCGCACAGTACAGAGCCTGGGAAATATTATATCCACAGTGGCAGGCTCAGGTGAGTATGGTGATTTTGGTGATGGTGGTCCGGCGGAAGTTGCTCAGTTAGCTATTCCCAGTGGCTTAGAAGTTGGTCCAGATGGCAGTCTCTATATAGCAGATGTTTTTAATCACCGCATACGTCGCGTGGGACCGGATGGCATTATCACCACAGTGGCTGGTTCTGGGAGTGGTGGTTTCCTAGCAGTTGGTGGGTTCTCCGGTGATGGTGGTCCGGCAGTCCAGGCACAGCTGTATGAGCCTGAAGATGTGGCTATTGGCTTAGACGGCAGTCTCTATATCGTTGACGCGATGAACAATCGTATCCGTCGTGTAGATCCGAACGGTATTATCACTACGGTTGTAGGTACCGGTGTAAGGGGTTATTCCGGTGACGGTGGCCCAGCGAATCTAGCAGAGTTAAATTATCCTCAAGATATAGCCATAGGTCCAGATGGCAGTCTATATATCGCTGACTTTAGTAATCGGCGCGTTCGTAAGGTGGATCCGGATGGTATTATCTCGACTATGGCAGGCACTGGCGTATGGGGATATTCCGGTGATGGCGGTCCAGCTGTTCAGGCAGAGCTAAAAGCGGCTAGCAAGTTGGCGCTTGGTCCGGACGGTAGTCTTTATATCAGTGATCTCCAGAGCGTCGTTCGACGCGTAAGCCCGGATGGCATTATTACGACTGTAGCAGGCACCAGTGTAAGAGGTTTTTCTGGTGATGGAATTCCAGCAATTGAATCAGACCTCAACAGACCACAGGGTATAGTTCTTGGTAAAGATGGAAGTCTTTATATTGCTGATAAAGGAAATTACCGGATCCGCCGTGTAGCCCCAGATGGAATTATTACTACGGTAGTTGGTACCGGAGTACAGGATTCGTGGCCGTTGCGTGAAGGAGATGGCGGTCCAGCAGAGCAAGCGAGTTTATGGTATCCCTTAGGACTGACATTTGGCACTGACGGCAGTCTTTATATTTCGAGCAATTTATCGGTTCGGCGAGTGGGCGCACTTGTCCTTGGCTTAGCCTCGGGAGAGGCGCTTGTCGCTTCCTCTAAGGGTAATGAGTTTTATCATTTTAATCCGGAAGGTTATCTTCTTCGTACTTTGGATGCTGACACCGGAGCCGAGTTGTATAAATTTATATACGATGCAGATGGGCACCTAAGTGAGATCGAAGATGTAAATAGCAATATTACGCGCATTGAACGTAGTGGTTATATGCCTACAACTATTATCTCACCCGATGGTCTCCGTACTTCATTAACGCTTGATGTTAACGACTATCTGGACACAGTTACCGACCCGTTAGGTGAACAATATTTTATGGAATATACACCAGACGGTCTAATGACGGGCTTCACCGATCGTAATGGCAATCACTCGATTTACACATTTGATACCTATGGGCGTTTGGAGCAAGACGAGAATCCTATTGGTGGTGGTTGGTTGTTGAATCGTACTGACTTAGCGAATGGTTACGCTGTAGACATGACAAGTGGTGAAGGTCGCACTAGTACTTTTCAGGTGGAGCGTTTACTTGATGGCACGCGCCGTCATACCAACATAGCAAGTCATGGTAGTGTCAAAATCACTGATTTCAAGAATTCAGTGATGACAACAACGCTGCCTGATGGCGCCGTGAGTGTTGTTACCGAAGGGCCGGATCCACGTTTTGGAATGCAGAGCCCTATTCCGAAAAAGACTACTGTGACTACGCCAAGTGGCCTGAACCGTTCGGTTGCTATGGATCGTCAAGCAGTGTTGTCAGACTCTGCAGATTTGCTTAGTCATGCCAGTCTTACAGAGACCACCACGGTTAACGGTAAGACAACGGTCAATGCATATGACGCTGCAACAAAAACAACAACGATAACTACGCCGGAGAGCAGAGAGCTAACCCGTGCATTCAATGCACAAAGTAAAGTCGCCTCTATCCAGATGTATGGCTTGGCCGCAATAAATTATGCGTACGACACCCGTGGCCGCCTCAGTGATATTGACGTGGGTACAGGTGTAGACGCACGGAGCATACAACTGGGTTACGATCTCAACGGTTATCTCGGTACTCTCACCGATCCAATGGGCCGTGTGACCACTTTCGAGCGTGATTTACTGGGCCGCACCACTCGCCAAGTGATACCCGATGGTCGTGAAATCAACTTTACTTACGATCCTAACGGCAACCTCACCAGTCTTACTCCGCCAGGGCGTACGGCGCATTACTTTAACTACACTGCAGGTGATCAGGAAGATACCTATACGCCACCAACGACTATTGATGTTGCAACACCGGCTACCTATTACACCTACAATCTGGACAAGCAACTCACTAACGTGACTCGTCCCGATGGTCAGGCGGTAACGCTTAGCTATGATCCCGTTAAAGGTCAGCGCATTACGTTGGCGATTCCGCGTGGTAACTATGGCTATGGGTATGATGTTACCAGTGGACAACTGAGCAGCATCACCGCACCGGATGGTGGCGGCCTTGCATTCACATACGATGGTTTCCTGCCTACCAGCACTACTTGGAGCGGTGCCGTAGCCGGCACTGTGAGTCGTACCTATAACAACGACTTCCAGGTTACCGGGATCAGCGTGGGTACCGACACCATCGCGAACACCTATGACAATGACGGCCTACTCACCGGTGCCGGCGCACTGACCCTCACCCATGACGTGCAAAATGGCCTGCTGACTGGCGCGACATTAGGCAGTGCGACCACCAGCACCACTTACAACACCTTCGGTGAACTGGAAACCGAAACGGCTACGTATGGCAGCACCACTCAATACGGTGCAACCTATACGCGTGATCCGCTCGGACGCATCACCAGTAAACAGGAAACCATCGAAGGCGTTACCGTCACCTATGACTACGCTTACGATCTTGCTGGCCGACTCGTCGAAGTCAAAACTGATGGAACAATAACAGCCGCCTATGGTTACGATGCCAACGGCAATCGTACAGAAGGCACCTATGATGAACAGGATCGCCTGCTCACCTGGGGAACAGCCAGTTATGCTTACACCGCTAATGGTGAGCTGCAATCCAAGACCGACACCGGTTTAACGACAAACTATGGTTACGATGTGTTGGGTAGCCTCATGCAGGCTAGTCTGCCTGGTGGTATGACCATCGATTATGTCATTGATGGTCAAAACCGGAGAATTGGTAAAAAAGTTGATGGACTTCTCACACAGGGCTTCCTGTATCAGGATAAACTTAATCCTATCGCAGAGCTGGACGGTACAGGAGCCATCACCGCAAGATTTATTTACGGATCAAAAGCTAATGTGCCAGACTACATGGTCAAGGGAGGCAGCACCTACCGTATTATCTCCGACCATCTGGGTAGCCCAAGGCTCATCGTCAACATCGCCGATGGCAGTATCGCCCAGCGGATGGACTATGATGTTTGGGGTAACATCACAACAGATACTAATCCCGGGTTCCAGCCGTTTGGTTTTGCGGGCGGCATATATGACCAACATACTCAGCTCACCCAGTTTGGAGCGCGTGATTATGATGCGCAGACGAGCCGGTGGACGGTGAAGGATCCGATTCGTTTCAACGGGGGAGATTTGAATCTATACACCTATGTTGTAAATGATCCTGTAAATATAATAGATCCATATGGACTGGCTGGTAGTAGTTCAAGTGCAGGAGTTAGACCAAGGTTTCCAGAACTTCATAGAGCGCTTTCTAATGCTCCGGATTACAGGACAGATTTGCAACTAGTTGAAGGTGATCTATTACAATCACGAACAGATCCATCATGCTTCTGCCCAAGGCTAAATATTCCGGATCTAATGTCACCAAGTCAACAGTGTGAAGGAAGAAGCTCACCAAGCAGAGTTTACCCATTAGCGTGTGCTTGCCACTAGTAGTAATTACAGTTGATCCTTGTAAGAAATTTTATGGGTAAACCATATAGAATAATATAATACGCGATAGATATTAAGTTCGGTATCATAAGGATATAAAAATGATCAGGTTATTTTCTTTGGATGGAGTATCCTCTGATGAGGAAAATGAAATTCGTGAATTGCTTGAAGAAAATAATATAGAATTTTATGAAACACCACATGGAGATTGGGGGTTTTCACAGGCAGCAATATGGCTTCGTGATGATTCCAAGTTAAGAGAAGCAAAAGAATTGATAGCGACTTACCAGCGTGAGCGAGAGAAAAAAGAACGGGCAAAATATATAAACCGAAGTAAAAATCGCCCTGAAGGTAGGTTGTTAGATAAAATTAAATCAGAGCCAGCTTTATATGCATTTTTACTCCTTGTTTTTGCAACTTTATTTTGGATGCTTGTGTTTGGTGTTAAACGTTAACCCATATCAAAGGGTCAGACTCGAATGGCACTTAGCGCGGTAGGTTGGGGTGAGGTACGAACCCCAACATGATCATAATACGAAATGTAAATATTTTTGGTTTTGGGGATCGAAATGAATTTTTTGTGATGGTTTGAGCATGTGTTTGATTGTCATGACTGATATTGCCACACCAGCCACCAATTACACTTACAACCTGGACAAGCAACTCACTAACGTGACGCGTCCCGATGGTCAGGCAGTAACGCTTATCTATGATCCCGTTAAAGGGCACCTCGGTACTCTGACTATCCCGCGCGGCAATTATGCGTATGGATATGATGTCACCAGTGGACAACTGAGTAGCATCACATCCCCGGATGGTGGCGGCCTTGCATTCACATACGATGGTTTCCTGCCTACCAGCACTACTTGGAGCGGTGCCGTAGCCGGCACTGTGAGTCGTACCTATAACAACGACTTCCAGGTTACCGGGATCAGCGTGGGTACCGACACCATCGCGAACACCTATGACAATGACGGCCTACTCACCGGTGCCGGCGCACTGACCCTCACCCATGACGTGCAAAATGGCCTGCTGACTGGCGCGACATTAGGCAGTGCGACCACCAGCACCACTTACAACACCTTCGGTGAACTGGAAACCGAAACGGCTACGTATGGCAGCACCACTCAATACGGTGCAACCTATACGCGTGATCCGCTCGGACGCATCACCAGTAAACAGGAAACCATCGAAGGCGTTACCGTCACCTATGACTACGCTTACGATCTTGCTGGCCGACTCGTCGAAGTCAAAACTGATGGAACAATAACAGCCGCCTATGGTTACGATGCCAACGGCAATCGTACAGAAGGCACCTATGATGAACAGGATCGCCTGCTCACCTGGGGAACAGCCAGTTATGCTTACACCGCTAATGGTGAGCTGCAATCCAAGACCGACACCGGTTTAACGACAAACTATGGTTACGATGTGTTGGGTAGCCTCATGCAGGCTAGTCTGCCTGGTGGTATGACCATCGATTATGTCATTGATGGTCAAAACCGGAGAATTGGTAAAAAAGTTGATGGACTTCTCACACAGGGCTTCCTGTATCAGGATAAACTTAATCCTATCGCAGAGCTGGACGGTACAGGAGCCATCACCGCAAGATTTATTTACGGATCAAAAGCTAATGTGCCAGACTACATGGTCAAGGGAGGCAGCACCTACCGTATTATCTCCGACCATCTGGGTAGCCCAAGGCTCATCGTCAACATCGCCGATGGCAGTATCGCCCAGCGGATGGACTATGATGTTTGGGGTAACATCACAACAGATACTAATCCCGGGTTCCAGCCGTTTGGTTTTGCGGGTGGCATCTACGATCAACATACTGACCTGACTAGGTTCGGGGCACGAGATTATGATGCCCAAACGGGGCGGTGGACGAGTAAAGATCCGATAAGGTTCAGTGGTGGAGATGCGAATTTGTATGGCTATGTTGCAAACAACCCTCTGAACTTTATTGATCCTCTTGGGCTTGAGCTGAATACCGGAGGATTTGTATTAAACAACCCACAGGTTACTAGTAATTTGCAGGCCCTTAACCAAGCCATAATAAATCAGGGCTTGAGTAATAGTGATTTCCAGTTAACTGTTACAGGTGGAGACCGTTATAGAGACGCGGCTGGTAATATCAGGTCGTCTACAAATAACGAAATCATTCCTAATTCATCACCCACAAGTCCACATCTGATAGAGCGGGGTGCGCGTGCATGCGATCTTTCTGTTTCGGGTGTTCAAGACGATGTTTTTGATAGAGCGCTGCGAGATACTGACTTCCTGCCGCAAAATACCATACGAGATTATGATGATGGCCATACTCATATTGGCCTTCCTAATTTGCCAACGTATTGGTATAGGCCATGACAATAAAATCAATATTCTTTGCTACTTTGTTGGCGCTCGTACAGTGCTTGGTGGCATATGGTGAAGCTGTTGCAGAGCCATTGTTGATCCCAAAAGAGTTGGCCGATCTTGCTATCAAGAATGAATGTAGCCAAGTACTCGATTTTTATGCCAGGCCGGGGATGATCTTGCCACCTTATCTCTATGGATATTTGCCAGGAAAGATGGAAGATAGTGCTGCATTCTGGTGCAAGAAAGGAAAAAAATATTTACTAGTGTTTGTTGATAAAGCTGACTCCATACGGTCACGGAGTTGCGCAGGCTCAATAGCATGGAGAAATTATCCGGGGGGGTTGTCCTTGAGTGCTGAAAATAATATTCCGCTGGATCAGTTTCACAATTTAACTTCTAATCTACGAGGCCCAAAGGATCAGGTGACCGCATACCCTCCTGTTAGAAGTTACTATGATGGTGTTGAGACCCTTTTCTATTGTCATAATGGTGAATGGTTCGTGAGAGTCAGGCATTAACAAAGGGTCCGATATCAAAGGGTCAGACTCGAATGGCACTTAGTTAAGCCCTAAGCTTTTTAGGATGGCCATGTTTTTCCAGCCGTTCTTTCGCAGTTTCCCGCCTTTCCATTAATAGCGGAAAGGCTTTTGGTCGTCGTTTTATCGCCCTTGGCTCCATCCTTCCCGGCCTGTTGCCTACCGTATTTTGTGCAATCAAAATAAACAGAGCTTCGTAGCTGGGCTGAATGCAGGTAGATTGCGCCAGCACGGGCTTCCCTGATCAGGCGACACTTTGGGCCCTGTTTACGGAATAAAACGGCCTCCCAGCGGCTTATAAAGTGACATCCCGGCAATAACGGATTTTGGCTTACAGTCAGGATTGATCTTCTGTAAGCGCTCAACAAACCCCATCTAAAAATCCATCCACCACACTGCTACCGTGCT
>JAVVEP010000030.1 GCA_032250735.1 Gammaproteobacteria bacterium | reverse complement strand
CTTGTCCAACAAACGGTTCAGATTGTGGCTCGCTTCGCTCTCACAATCTAACCTTATTCGTTAGACTACCTCTGTACTTTACTTTAGCTGGTAGGAAGGACAGCCGTTGTACGCCCAACGCTCAACTTTCCCGTCAGAGTCAATAGTGAATGATTTCCTGCATGTGTAGATATTATTAGCGTCGTTCCAAAGAGTTTTCCATGTTAAGACTCTCTTTCCGTCGCCAGTTTGAGTGCTTGAATCGGGCGCACCCCAGCGCGATACAAGATCACTTTCATTCTTTCCTACCCAAGACTGCATGATCTCTGAGGTCGAAACACAGCCGGTGAAATAAAGAATCACCGGAAGTAACAATGCTGGCAACTTTAAACCGCTACGCGTGAGGTGAGACCAGAGCATTCTTAACCCCCATTTCTTTGTTGGTCTAACGCCTGCGTAAAGCGCACGAGAGCATCAGGGTCAGGTCTCGAGGCATCAGGGTCAGGTCTTGCTCCGTGCCCACGCCTAAAAAAGCTCGAAGCAAGACCTGTCCCTTTTGTCTACGCCATTAGACCTGCTACATATCATGACGAACTATGGCGTGAAACTCTTCGACACTGTGATGATGGTACGATAGCTATCGTCGTTCAGGTCAGTGTCGCTCAGCGCGATGCTCATATCCAGGCCATTCATTTTGGTAGCCAGGCTGACGCTGTAATCTTTATAGTCTTCACCGGGCAGGCCTGAGTAATCCACATCGACCTCATAGGTACCCAGATGCAGCCCTAGATCCCAGTTGCCAATTACTTTCTCAAAGTCGGCATTTACTTCGAGATAGTCGCCCGCTTTGCTTGAGGTATAAAAACTTGCAGACACTACATCCTTGGAAATGCTCGCATAAAACTCGTTAAAGTCGTATTCCTCACCGGGGCCCGCTGCCGCCTCCCACTGGGGGAACATGTATAGAATAAGGCCGACGTCATAACCGAAGCCCCTGGCGTTGCCAGCAAAACCAACGCTGATGTCCATCTCGGAACCCCCGGCGACGTTGGAGGTCCACACACCGGCATGCAGGCCTTCGGCAGTCGCGTAGTCCACACCACCCTGCAGCGCGGCATCAATCGTTTGCGGCAGGCCGCGCCATACATAAGTTGAGGTGGCGGCGATATTGCCGCTGAGCGTTGCCCCACTAGCTTGTTCGGCAGCGATAGCACTGGTGGATACACCTGCAAGCAGCACCAGGGCAACGAGGGCTGACTGTTTTGTTTGGTTCATATTGTTATTCCTTGCGATATTGATTGAGCTGATTGAGTTGATTTATTGACGATGCTTATTCCGTTAGCTAGCGGCTGATTGTAGTGTTTTCATTTTGGCCGTTTTTTGACTGCAATCACGAACGGCACATTACCATAAACAGTACCTACGGCTACAAAAATCCGGGATCACAACACAGATCCTGCTTCTATACAGAGATAACAGGGGCCGACATGTTTGCTCACTATCAAAAACCATTGCCCTGTGATTTGGTTTTTTTCGTCCTTATTGGCACCGAGTCGGGGCTATTCGCCTCAACGCTACTGTACCGACAAGGGTTTGGCGTCTTCTGATACACGTCGTTCGGCGGTGGGGGGATGGCTGGAGAGATAGTTGGCCCAGTCACTGCGGGGCTGCGCTGATGCATCACAGTCGGTGTCGTCGTCCTTGCAGCGGTGTGACTGCTCCAGCCGGCCCATAATGTCGGCAAACAGCGTCGGTGACTTGCCGTGCCGTTGCAGCAATGCAAAGGCGTAGCGATCGGCCTCTCGTTCAAACTCGCGTGAGTAGGCCAGCTCGGTCAGCAACACGGGAATACCGAGGAACAGCTCTGAGGTGCCGGACATGTCGCCAGTGAGCGCAATCGCGAGAAAGGTCAGCATCGCGCTCTGGATCACGCGGCGTGCGGCGTGGCGCTGTTCGACGTGGCCGATTTCGTGGGCGAATACGGCCAGCAGTTCGTCATCGTTTTCGGCCAGCTTCACCATGGCGTCGGTGAACACAATGACGCCATCGGGCAGGGCGAAGGCGTTGGCACCCAGTCTATCGCTGCTACGGAACAACACGCGTAACTGCAGTTGTGGATGTACCGCGATCTGCGGCTGCAGGTGATCCCGCACCCGCTGCTGTACTGCCTCGGACAGGGTCGATGACTCGAAATACAGTTGATCGAGGGCGGCGAGGCTCTGCTCGCCGGCCACCTCGAGCACCGCCGGCGGCACCATGGGGGCAATCAGTCGCGCCGTTGTGGGCGCGCCGTAGCGGGCGAGGCCCCAGACGAAGGCGATCACTACCAGCAGGATGAGCAGGACGAAACGCTTGCGGCTCTCCAGCCGATGCAGCCAGGTGGCACGCGAGCGTGGCGCGTGCTGCGCCAGCAGGTGGTCGATCAGTGCGTTGTCCGGCGTCTCCAGTCGCAGGCCATCGGGAAAGGTGAGGAAGCGCGGCGTGTCGCCCAGCCGTGACGATATTTCCAGGCTATGAAACATCCCGCTGGCAAGGCACTCGCCGTCGCTGGCGCGCAGCTCATAGATTCCGGCATCCGTGAGCTGCAGCTCGCAGGCATCGCGTGTCGACGCGCCGCTGGCATAGCAGTAGCCCCGAACAACGGTCATAGGCCGATATCGAAATCGAACATGTCGCCCATTTCTTCACCGAGGGTGCTGACCTGCTGCTCCTCGGCGGCGATGAACTTGCCAAGATCGCCTACCGCCTCCATGCGCAGATGCTCCGCCTTGTAGTGCGCGGTGCGCACCATCGCCCACGGACGATACAGACCGAGCGTGAGCATGGTGAGCACGGTGTTGATCGCCACCAGCCGGGCATAGGAGGGGATTTCCATATCGGCCTCGAAGCCGTGGAGCGCGAGTTTTGAATTATTGAATCGCAGATTGAAGGTGTGCACAGAAAAATACACAAATACAAACAGGTAGGCCAGCATCACAATCAGCGTCCCCACCAGAGGGATCAACCCCATCAGCAGCATTCCCACCGCGATGCCGCCGATGAAGCCAAAAATCATCACCAGGAACATCCGGTAGTAATCCCTGGCTACCGCATGAAACTCGAAGCGCGTGGTGCCATAGGCGTGATTCTCTACCATGAACAGCTGCTGCTTGAAGTAGGCCAGCGGCGAGAGAATGCCGAAGGTGAGCATCGCCGCCAGCGGCCACAGCAGGAACACGAAATACGCGTCCTTCACCGGGCCCTGAAAGCGGAAGCGCACGTTGCGATATACGCTGTTACGGGCATTGAACATCAGCGAGCGGGTGATCACCCACGGCATGGCGGCCATCAGCAACAGGAACAGCAGCGCGCTCAGCGCCGGCGAGAACCGCCCCGCCACGGCATAAAGCAGAAACAGCCCGCCGGCGATCAGCCGCCCCTTGAGGATGGCGATCGGGTTGCCGGTGTATTCGAAGCTGCTGCCATCGGCCACGGTATTGCCGTAGAAATAGCGCTTGTTGCGTACCTTGGCCCAGGCGGAATAGATGCCAAGGGTGAGTATGGTGAGGAACAGATTCACGATCCAGATGCGAAAATACTCGCTGCCCTGCCCGCTGAACTCGAAGGGCACTATGCGGATTTCGTCTTCACTGGACGCCGCGCCTGTTGTCGCCCGGTCCGGCGGAAGCGACGCGTCGATGGGGGCGACTGGCGCAGCGACAGCCTCTTGCGGCGCTGATTCCAGGGTAAGCCCCGGGCCGGCAGGGTCCGCCTTTGCAGCGGCTCCATCAAGCGGCGGCCGGATCGCCACGTTCAACCCGGCCCTGGTCAGGGCCTGGTGATATTTCAGCGCACTCACCTCGTCCAGCCCGGCCTTCAGGCTGACGTCGGCCCGCGCCAACACACGCGCCATTTTTTCGGGTGTCTGGCGGAACATCGTCGCGAGCGTGTGCTTCACCTGTTCACGGTCAAACCCGTCCAGAATGTCTCCTACGTAAACTATGGAATACAACCTTGCAGACATACGCGCTCCCTGTTCTGGTTAGCCTGTTAAACTATTCTTGTATGGTATTCGTCTAACTATCGGTAGCGCAATCAGATAGTTGAGGCGGGTTACGGGCAGAAATTAGAGGGGCCGGCCATGACATGCCGGCTGTGTTAGCGGGTTTCACTTACATCACACTATTTATCCCACTATTCATCCCACTATTCTTTCTTCTGATACCCGTGAAGTTCAACCAGAAACAAAGGGCTCAAGCATCATGATTGCTCTCGTAGATTCAATGCCACCGTCCAGGTATATGCTCGGCGTCCATAAAAAGCCGTTATCGACACACACTATTGTCCGACCCATATTCCCTGTGTGTATTCATACACATAACAGTAGATGCGGGACTAATGGACCTGTGTTTTTAATCCAGAAAATCATCAAAGCAAATCGGCCACATCTCTTAATTTATTAACCGTCAGTGGTAAGCCCAGATTATAAAATATCTCCAGCAGTTGCCCGGCCGAATATTCTGGATTGTGCGGCCTTTCTCTTTGCTGCTTAACGACGCTACAAAATGCGGTAGGATTTAGATCGAAAAGGTGGTTAAGAAAGGTGTCGGGCGACTGCGCCTCAATTGCATACTGTTTTAGTGTTGCTTCGGGAAAGTCTTTCAAATTACTGGTCACAATGACATCTGCCTGGCTTTTAATCGCCGCTGCAAGTACATGTCTATCCGCGCGATCAGGCAGATCCAATGATTCGATCAATCCTTCATAATTCTCAACCAGACAATCAGGCACTGCCATATTCATTAATTTAACCGTACGCTGCAATTGAGCCGCATCCAGATCAGTGCGATTAGCTAACAGATTCCGTGTCCATTCCTCATGAATTTCTGCTGTCCACCTGGCTCGAAACTGCTCTGTCATAGCAACACTCATTAGAAGGTCACGCAACGGTGCAGGGTAGCGTACACAGGCGTCAAAGACTGCAGTGAAATTCGCCACGCGTTTAATAACCCATTTTCAATTCCTGCGCCTGCGCAGACAGCTCATCCAGTGCATTGCGTCTTTCCTTCATATTTTCTTCCTTGTATGACACTAAATCCCGAAAATAGACTCGACGGTGGCTGCCAACTTTGTGAAATGCCAGATTCCCCGCCTCTAAAAGCTTTACGAAATATGGACGCGACACGTTTAAGAAGTCTGCTGCCTGCTGGGTTGTGAATTCTGCATCCTGAGGAATCAGCGTCATCGCCTCACCCTCCGCCATATGCGTCAGGATATCTACCAGCATACGCATGGCGGATACAGGCACTGTAATCTCTTCTTCACCATCAACAATGCGGATCCGTGCGGCTTTTCCGCTGCCAATGATTGCCGCTAATAATCGACTGCTCTCTGCTGCAATCTTCCTTTCCTCCTCGCTGGGGGGCGGGATTGTCTGATCACTAATTTTGTATGCCTGCACCATTATCAGAGTCCTCGATTTTTTCCGTGCCTACGTTGTCACGCTAGACTTATCCTAGACGGCAAATGAATTAAACGCAATAAACGAAACAAGCGAAACAAGCGAAATTGGGAGATTTGCAAGGGAATACCTGCCTGACACGGCCGGCATCAATATAACCCATTGTTTATAAAAACTTTACCGTGATTCCACCATTTCCGATGGGGTTTACTTTGGCAGACTGTCCCTTGCGTTGCCCTTAACGGTACCAGGGCGGCCCGCCACTCAATAAAACCGGCCTTCGCCTTCAGGGCGGGTTTTGAAGCGTTTGTACGCCCACTGGTATTGCTCGGGGTGCTGTAGGGCGCAGCGTTCCACGGCCTGGTTGAGGGCGGTTGCCTTTTGTGTCGCGTCGCCTTCGGTGAGTGCCGTGTCGGTCGCCTCAAAATGCAGGTGATAGCCCTGCCCCTTCGGCAGGCGTTCGGCATAGGCCATGAGTACCGTTGCGCCGGTCTTGCTGGCGAGGCGTGAGAGCAGGGTCATGGTGTTGGCCTGTATACCAAACAAGGGGGCGAACACGCCGGCGTCGCGGTCGGGGTCCTGGTCGGGCAATATCCCGATCAGCTCGCCACGGCCTAACGCCTTGTAGAGGGCGCGGATGCCGCTGGCATCGGTTGGCACCAGTGTTGCGCCGGCGCGCTCCCGCCCGGTGCGAATCAGGTCATTCAGATAGGCCTGACGCGGCGGCCGGTAGAGGCTGGTCATGGGCCAGTGGGTGGAGCCGTACACCCCGACGATCTCCCAGGCGCCAATATGCGGGGCCGCGAGGATGACACCCTTACCGCGAGCCATGGCCTGTGCCAGCAGCTCTTCGCCGCTGACCTTTTTCACTAGTGCTAATACCTGGTCGGTTGGGCGCAGCCATAACACGCCGGTCTCCAGCGTGGCCCTGGCGGTCTGTTGCAGGCTTTGCAGCACCAGTTGCTGTTGCCGGGCCTCGTCCCAGCGCGGAAAACAGCGCTGAATATTGGTGCGGGCGGTGTCGCGCAGGTCGTTGGCAAACCACATCAGGCTGCGGCCCAGCACATCGCCCATTCGATGCAGCACCGGCAGAGGCAGCCGGGACAACACCCTCAATGTCAGTCGAACCAAGGCGGCGCGCATTGTCTCAGGGCACCGTCACGTCGGTCTGTGGGTTCTGGCGCGCGCCGGCATCCTCGGCGGCGGGGACAAGTGGCCCGGCGTGGTAATAGTCTGCGCTCATCAGGGGTTTGAGTGTGTTCAGCAGGCTGCTGAACAACTGCTTGTTGCTGGCCTCTTCGGCGGCCAGCAGCCTCTTCATATGTTCACGCTGGGTGGGCATCTCAAAACAGGCGGGACAGCTGTCGGCGATCACCGGCAGCGCGGCGGCCTCGGCAAAGGCGGCGGTCTGGCGCTCCCGCACATAGACCATCGGGCGGATGACGCGCACGTCGCCGGCATCATTCTGGTAGTTGGCCTTCATGGTGCGCAGCTGGCCGCCGTGAAACGCCGACATCAGAAAGCTCTCGGCCAGATCATCCAGGTGCTGGCCCAGGGCGAGTACGTTGTAGCCCTCGTCGCGCAGGATGCGATACATGATACCGCGCTTGATGCGCGAGCAAAACGCGCAATACGAATCATTGCCCATGTGCTCGCTGGCCATCTCCATGATGGGCTGGGCCTCGAAGAAATAGCGCACGCCCAGCTCCGCCAGATAGGGTTTCAGCCGCGCGGGCTCGAAGCCCTCCACCTGTGGGTCGACCGTCAGCGCTCCCACCTCGAAGCGCACCGGCGCGTGCCGCTGGAGATGCAGAAGCACGTGCAGGAGCGAGAGTGAGTCCTTACCGCCGGAGAGCCCGACCAGGATCCGATCGCCCTCGTGGATCATGTCAAAGTCCCTGATTGCCCGGCCGATGGGGCGCAACAGGGATTTGGGCGGTAGCGTCCGGGCGGGCGCGGGCGTGTTGGTGATCGTGTTGGTGGTGGAGGCGTTTTTCATGGGCGCATAGTGTACCCTGTCGGCCGGCAATCCGGGCTGCCTGAATTCGCCCCCGGGTGCCTGTACAAGACGCCGTATAACGCTATGGTTAAAACCTGGGTCAAAATGATGCAAAAATTTATCTATCAATTAAATTTATCTATGTATAATAAAAACCGCTGGCCCGGCTGTTGGGGAATCGGCAGGACAATCGGCAGGAGGCTCGGCTGATGGAGTTCTTCTATATCCTGAACCATTGGCACTGGTGGGCGTTGGCGGCCCTGTTGGTGATCGGCGAGCTGCTGGCGCCCTGCGTCTACTTTATGGCCATCGGTATTGCCGCCCTGCTGACCGGGCTGGTGGTCCGGTTTATGCCGGAACTGGGCGGGCTCTGGCAGCTGGGTCTGTTTATTGTGCTGTGTCTTATCGGCACGGGCATCGCCCGCCGGATACGGCACAAAAGGGGGCTGGACGCGGCCGTAAACAAGCCGTAAACAACACGTGTTGTAAGCACCTATCCTATAAAAGAGAAGGATCGACCGAGGATGACATCATGAGCAACAACACCCATGTCAAAGGCATCACGCCCATAGAGGCGCAAAAAATGCTGGAGGACAATCCCAGCGCCGTGCTGATCGACGTGCGCTCCGCCATGGAGTTTTTATTTGTGGGCCACCCCAGGGGCGCGGTGCATGTGGCCTGGATCGACGAGCCCGACTGGAAGATCGATCCCGATTTTCCCGCCCATGTGCGTCAGGTCATGCTCGGGGGGCTGAGCTGTGACGATGGCGCCTGCGCGCCGGTGGTGCTGATCTGTCGCAGCGGCAAGCGCTCACACGAGGCCGGCGAGGCGCTGATCAAGGACGGCTTCCAGAACGTCTACAACGTGCTCGAGGGTTTTGAGGGCGAACTGGATGACGACCACCACCGCTCCACCCTGGGCGGCTGGCGCTTCCACAACCTGCCCTGGGAGCAGTGTTAGCCCGCACATCGGCCCCCTGCCCCGCTGGCGTTGCGCCGCGCCAGCGGGGCGCTCTCACAACACCCCCGTAACACCCCGGCAATATCAGGATACCCCGTCGGCGGAAAATCCCCCGGCGCCGGACGCACGCCGGCGCGGGAAGCATGATAAAATCGCCCGCTTTACCGCAAATCGGGATCAATTGTCGTTATGGCCAGCAACTTCGAACAGCTTCTACAAAAACGCATCCTCATCCTGGACGGCGCCATGGGCACCATGATCCAGCGCCAGAAGCTGGGCGAGGCGGACTATCGTGGCGAGCGGTTTGCCGACTGGCCGTCTGACATCAAGGGCAATAATGACCTACTGAGCCTCACCCAGCCGCAGATCATCCAGGGCATTCACGAGCAGTATCTGGACGCCGGCGCCGACATCGTCGAGACCAACACCTTTAATTCCACCACCGTGTCGATGGAAGACTACGGCATGCAGGGACTGGTGCGGGAGCTGAACGTGGCGGGCGCCAGCCTGGCCCGCGCCGCGGCCGATAAATTCACCGCGCAGAATCCCCATAAGCCGCGCTTCGTGGCCGGCGTGCTCGGCCCGACCGGCAAGACCTGTTCGCTGTCACCGGACGTCAACGACCCCGGCTTTCGCAACATCACCTTCGACGCCCTGGTGGAGACCTATATCGAGGCGACGCGCGGCCTGATCGAGGGCGGTAGCGACATCATCCTCATTGAAACCATCTTCGACACGCTCAATGCCAAGGCCGCGATCTTTGCGGTGCAGAGCTTCTTCGAGGAGACGGGCCGCAAGTGGCCGGTGATGATCTCCGGCACCATTACCGACGCCTCCGGCCGTACCCTGTCCGGCCAGACCGTCGAGGCCTTCTACAATTCACTGCGCCATATCGACCCGGTGAGTATCGGCCTCAACTGCGCCCTCGGCCCGGATCTGCTGCGCCCCTACGTGGAGGAGATGAGCCGCATCGCCAAGATGAGCGTCAACGTGCATCCCAATGCCGGCCTGCCCAACGCCTTTGGCGAATACGACATGGGCCCGGAGGAGATGGCCAGGGAGATCGACGACTGGGCCCGCAGCGGGTTCCTGAATATTGTCGGCGGCTGCTGCGGCTCCTCACCCGACCACATCCGCGCCATTGCGCAGGCGGTGAGCAAGCACGCCCCCCGGCAGAAGCCCGAGATCCCCGTGGAGTGTCGGCTGTCCGGCCTGGAGCCCCTCAACATCGGCCCCAAGAACCTGTTCGTCAACGTCGGCGAGCGCGCCAATGTCACCGGCTCCGCGCAGTTCAAACGCCTGATCCTGGAAGAGCAGTATGACGCGGCGCTGAGCGTGTGCCGCGAACAGGTGGAAGACGGCGCGCAGATCATCGACATCAACATGGACGAGGCCATGCTCGACGGCAAGTCGGCCATGACCACCTACCTGAACCTGCTGGCCTCGGAGCCGGACATCTCGCGCGTGCCGGTGATGGTGGACTCCTCCAAATGGGAGATCATCGAGGCCGGCCTGAAGTGCATCCAGGGCAAGGGCATCGTCAATTCCATCTCGATGAAGGAAGGCAAGGAGCAGTTCCTGCACCACGCCAATCTGTGCCGCAAATACGGTGCCGCCGTGGTGGTGATGGCGTTTGACGAAACCGGCCAGGCCGATACCTTCGAACGCAAGGTGGACATCTGCACCCGCAGTTACAACATCCTGGTCAACGAGGTGGGCTTCCCGCCGGAGGACATCATCTTCGACCCCAATATCTTTGCCGTGGCCACCGGCATCGAGGAGCACAACAATTACGCGGTGGACTTCATCGAGGCGACGCGCCAGATCAAGCAGACCCTGCCGCATGCGCTGATCTCCGGCGGCGTCTCCAACGTGTCCTTCTCGTTCCGCGGCAACAATCCGGTGCGCGAGGCCATCCACTCGGTGTTCCTCTATCACGCGATCCACGCCGGCATGGACATGGGCATCGTCAATGCCAGCATGCTGGCGGTCTACGACGAACTGCCGGCCGAACTGCGTGAGCGGGTGGAGGACGTGGTGCTCAATCGCCGCGACGACGCCACCGATCGCCTGCTGGAGATCGCCGATCAATACAAGGGCGACGGCGCGGAAAAGAAGAAGGAAGACCTGGAGTGGCGCAGCTGGCCGGTGATCAAGCGGCTGGAACATGCGCTGGTGAAAGGCATCGACAGCTTTGTGGTCGAAGACACCGAGGAGGCCCGCCTCACTTTCGAGCGCCCCATTCACGTGATCGAAGGTCCGCTGATGGACGGCATGAACGTGGTGGGCGACCTGTTCGGCGACGGCAAGATGTTTCTGCCCCAGGTGGTGAAATCCGCCCGCGTGATGAAAAAGGCCGTGGCCCACCTGCTGCCCTTCATCGAGGCGGAGAAGAGCGGCAAAAGCCAGACCGCCGGCAAGATCCTCATGGCCACGGTGAAGGGCGACGTGCACGACATCGGCAAGAACATCGTCGGCGTGGTGCTGCAATGCAACAACTTCGAGGTGATCGATCTGGGCGTGATGGTGCCGGCGCAGAAGATCCTCGACGCGGCCAGGGAACACCAGGTGGACATTATCGGCCTGTCCGGACTGATCACCCCCTCGCTGGAGGAGATGTCACACATCGCCCACGAAATGCAGCGCCTGAACATGACGATCCCGCTGATGATCGGCGGCGCGACCACCTCGCGCGCGCACACCGCGGTGAAGATCGAACCCAACTACCAAAACGGCCCCAGCGTGTGGGTGAAGGATGCCTCGCGCGCGGTCGGCGTCGCCCAGAACCTGATCTCCGAAGACCTGAAGGCCGACTTCGTGGCCAAACTGCGCGAGGACTACGTGCAGGTGCGCGAGGGCCACGCCAATCGCCGCAAGCAGATCAAGTGGCTGACCCTGGCCCAGGCCCGCGCCAACAAGACGGTCATCGACTGGGAGCACTATACGCCGGTGGTGCCTAGCTTCATCGGCACCAGGGCCTTCGATGACTATCCGTTACAGGAGCTGGTGGACTATATCGACTGGACCCCGTTTTTCCATTCCTGGGAACTGAAGGGCAGTTATCCAAAAATCCTTGATGATGCGGACAAGGGCGAGGAGGCGAAAAAACTGTTTGCCGATGCGCAGGCCATGCTCAGGAAGATCATCGACGAACACTGGCTCACGGCGCGCGCCGTGATCGGCTTTTATCCGGCCAACAGCGTCAATGATGACGATATCGAGATCTATACCGACGAATCCCGCAGCACGGTATTGCACATGCTCCACAACCTGCGCCAGCAGCAGGAAAAGGCCCCCGGCAAACCGAATCGCTGCCTGTCCGATTTTGTCGCCCCCAAAGACAGCGGCCTGAAAGACTATGTGGGCGGCTTTGCGGTGACCACCGGTATCGGCATTGATGAACACGTGACCCGTTTCGAGGCCGAGCACGACGATTACCAGGCCATCATGCTCAAGGCCCTGGCCGATCGTCTGGCCGAGGCCTTTGCCGAACGCATGCACCAGCGGGTGCGCAAGGAATTCTGGGGTTATGCCAGCGATGAGACGCTGAGCAACGCGGAGCTGGTGCAGGAGCAGTACAAGGGTATCCGACCCGCGGCCGGTTATCCCGCCTGCCCGGATCACACCGAAAAAGACACCCTGTGGGCGTTGCTGGATGCCCAGAAAAACACCGGCATCTGGCTCACCGAGGCCAAGGCCATGGTGCCCACCGCCGCCGTCAGCGGCGTCTATTTTGCCCACCCCGAGGCCTGCTATTTTGCCGTGGGCAAGATCAATCGTGATCAGGTCGAGGACTACGCCCGACGCAAGCAGCTCGATATCGGCAAGGCCCTTTACTGGCTGGCGCCCAATCTGGGGTACGATGCGGACTAGGCGCCAGGCGGCGCAGCCCCCTTCACACGGCCCCGCGCCGCAAAATATCTTCGCGTGAAATATTAATCATGAAATCTCATTTGAAATCGCCCGACACTAGCCCAATCTTATGGGGCATGCCCTCGCACACCACAGCTGACCCGTCGGCGACGCGCGGATAATCTTGTACTATATATCCGCAAGCGAGGCGCCTCACAGCGTGCAGCGGGACAAGGCGGATGATGTAGACCGTGTCGTGGCATTCCTTGCCACTCACTACCGCACCTTAGCTACCACACTAAAGGTTTCGCCGAGTTTTCCGATACACATTAGGACATACTTATACTCAAATCCCTCAGACGAATTGAATTCAATAGCCCGCACAAAATTAATTTTGGAGTGCTCCATGCGTAAGATTGCATTATTTTCCCTGCTAACACTGTTTATGATCAGTTCTGCGGGCGCCTTTGCGGCAGACGATTTCCCCGGCCGCAAGAAATTCCCCAAGGTCCCCTACATCGAGCTGGCCGACCTGCACAAAACCCTTAAAGATGTCACGGTTGTCGATGTCCGTTCAAAACTGGAATTTGAAACGCTGCGCGTGAAAAACGCCATCAACATTCCGGTGGCCGCCAAGAGCTTCGAAGAGAAGGTCATCAAACTGCGCGCCACCACGGACAAGCCGATTGTCTTTTACTGCAACGGTCACACCTGCATGAAGTCGTACATCGCCGCCAAAAAGTCCATTGAGGCTAATGTAAGCGATGTGCTCGCCTTTGATGCCGGCATCTTTGACTGGACCAAGGCCCACCCGGATGCCGCCGAGCTACTGGGGACCAGCCCGGTCAATCTGGCTCACCTGATCCCCAAGGAACAGTTCAAGAAACGCCTGCTCACCCCTGACAACTTCAGCGATCGCGCCACCACCCCCGGCAAGAAACTGATGGTGATCGATGTGCGCGACAAATTCCAACGCGCCGGGGTTGGCTTTTATCCAGGACTGGAACGCTGGGCAAGCCTGGATCAACAGGAAAAGCTCGAGAATTACATCAAGGCGGCGCTGAAACAGAACCGTACGCTGTTGATCTATGACGAGGTCGGCAAACAGGTGCGCTGGTTGCAATATGCCCTGGAAAAGGCGGGCGCAAAGGATTATTACTTCATGGACAAGGGCGCCCGTGGCTACTACAGCGAACTGGTCGCCATGGAGAAAAAATAGGCCCTCCCGCAACACTTGCTGCCGCCCTGCGCCGGTATCTCACCGAAGCCAACGCAGCAGTTTTCATCACACAGGCGCACTGGCCTAACCGCCAGTACGCCTGTTTTTTACCCGCCCTTTTTCCTCGCTGTGGACTTAGCCGGCGCGAGATAATGTGGCTATCGGCGGCAGGTGACGGCAAGATACAGACAGGCTAAACTCGCTGCAGCCCCGGCAGGGGCCGAGCTGTGCCGATACGACAAACGACCATGACAGGGTTATAACCGAGCTATGACCAGACTATGAGCGAACAACGCAAATATACCCGCCTGCCCCTCGACGTGATGGTGGAAATCCACCTAAGCGACGGCACTAAGCTCTACGGCGAGACCGCCGACATCAGCCTCGATGGCGCCTTCGTCATACTGATACCGCCTCCCGGCATACAAATCGGTGACGCATGCCGCCTCGAACTGATCATCAAGACCGACGAAGGCTGGGTGCGTGTCGCCTTCGAATGCAACATCGCCCACAACAAGGATGACGGCATCGGCCTTCAATTTACCAGTGCCGATATGCCGCATCACGAATCGTTTCTAAAACTGCTGATCGACGGCAGCAACGATATTGACAGCCTGCTGGACGAGCTGTCCCGCAATCCCCGCAAAAATTTCCAGTTCTCCAACGATTGACCGCCAGTTAACCGCCAGCCTTTACCGTCTGCCCACGACACTCATCGCATCACACCCGTGACAAAACCGGCAACGAACAATATCAAGCATATACGCTTTAAGGCACTGCTACCGACCGTTGCCACATTCATCCTGACCCTGGGGCTGATAATCTTTTCCACCGCCACCTTTTTTCACAGTCAACAGCTACAGAATAATCACGACACCACGCTACGCGCGCAGGATGGTTTCGAAAACCATGTACAGAGAAGCATTGTAGAGATCGGCGGCATACTACAGATGATCAGCGGCAACCCGGCCCTGCAATCCGCGTGGCAGGAAAAAGACCGGGAGACCCTTTCCCTTGTCGCACACAAAATCTATAAGGACATCAACAGCGCCTTCGGCATCACGCATTTTTATTTGCACACGACCGATGGAAAAAATTATCTTCGCGCTCATCGACCAGGCCGCTTCGGCGACCACATCAATCGAAAAACGCTGCTCACCGCCCGCCGCACAGGAGAACAGGCTGCAGGACTCGAAATCGGCACCTTCGGTCATCTGGCATTTCGTGTCACACAACCCTGGATGATCAACGGCCAGCTTGTCGGCTACCTGGAACTCGGCGAGGAGATCGGCCACATCACCAGCCGATTAAAACAGATCAACGGTGCCGAAATCATCACCCTTATCGACAAACAGCTCATCAACGAAAACGACTGGCAGAAGGCCTTTGGGAAAAAGTATAACTGGCGACAGATGGACAAATGGGTCATCACCTCGTCCACCATGGACAGCATTCCCGCCGAGCTGGAATTGTTACCGGGGCAGGGCATACAAAGCCACAAACAGCAGTCTGGCACAGGGTTCAGAGAATATGCGATATCGCACCTGCCGCTGACGGATTTTTCAAACAACGCTATCGGCTATACCGTAGTCATTAGTGACATTACAAGCAATGAGCAACAGCTTCGCGCGCTGCTGTCAAACATCTTCATCGCAGGCCTGCTGATCATCGGCCTGCTTACAGTCGCCTACTTTATCTATCTGGGAAAGATCGAAAATCAGGTGGCGCAGATCAATCGCGCCCTGCACCGGGAGATTGACAATCACAAAACGGCCGAAACCAACCTCAAGGCGAAGCATGATGAGCTGACCGCCATCAACCACGAGCTGGAATCTTACAGTTATTCCATCGCCCACGATCTGCGCGCGCCGCTACGGTCAATAACCAGCTTCAGTCAGATAGTGCTGGATGACGCTGCCGATAAACTGACGACAGAGGATAAAGACAACCTGAACCGGGTAATTAATGCCGGCAAACGGATGGCCGAACTGATTGATGACATCCTGCAGCTTTCCCGAATCACCCGCGAAGAGCTATCGGTTGAAACGATCAACATCAGCAAAACGGCCGAGACTATCAAAAATCAGATTGCCAGCAGCAATCCTGGCCGACAGGTCAAGTGGGACATTCAGCCTGACATGTTTGCCAGGGCGGATGCGCGCCTGATAGAGCGTGCCATTGAAAACCTGCTTAACAACGCCTGGAAATATACCAGCCGCACGGACAACGCAGAAATCAGTTTTGGTTCGGTGCGTAAAAATAACGAGACGGTTTATGTTGTGCGCGACAACGGTGCCGGTTTTGACATGGACTATGCACACAAACTTTTCACCGCCTTCCAGCGCCTGCATAACCCGCGTGAATTCACCGGCAGCGGCGTCGGCCTCGCCATCGTGCAACGCATCATCCACCGACACCATGGCCGTGTGTGGGCCGAAGGCGAGGTCGGCAAGGGATCAAGTTTTTACTTTACCCTGCCGGTCACCTAACTCTTGTTAGATAACCATTACAGATCCACAACTACAGATCCACAATCCCCAGCAGCCTGTGCGTATTCTGCGGCACCTGCTCTCCACTAAAATGCTCATAAATAATCTCGTGATCTTCCTTGATCACCATTACCGGATTATTGCTCCTGTCACTGCGACCCAGAAAAATCAGGCTGCCGGTGTGGATGTCGCGCAGATAAAACCTGGCGCTCTGGTAAATGCTGGCGGGAAAGGCAACGCCGTCCAGGGTGAAAACGGAGGCGACCCGCACCGCCGGAATATCGACCAGCAGCGTTTGGTCTGCATCCAGTAGATTATTAAAATCCACCGCATGCATCTGATTCTGTGGCACGGCATCGCCATTGAGATGATCCATCAGCACATCATAGCTGTCATAGCTGCCGTTAATGGAGACCAGGTTCACGGCCTCGTTACTGGCGATGTCACTGAAGCCAAACAGGAATACATCATCCGCATCCTCCCCCTGCAGAAAAAACTGCACGCTGTTGCCGGCGTCAGCCGGAAAGCTGTTGCCGTTGAGGGTAAAGCGACCAGTAACGCTGACCGAAGGCACGTCAATAGCCAGGCCGCCATTCATGTCTAGCAAAACATCACTCAGCACCACGGCGTTGGCATTCTGCGGCACCGCGGCACCGGTCTCGTGCCGATACAGCACATCATACGTGCCGGGCACCACACGCACCGGGGCCGGTGATGCGATTTCACTCGCTCCCAGCAACATCACGTCTTCATCCGTCAGACCACGCAGGTAAAAATCGGCGTTGTTGTATTCACTCTGCGCAAAGGCACTGCCATTGAGGGTGAACGAGGGGCTGATCACCACGCTGGTCATCGCGATATCCAGCGCCGCTACGCCACCATTCGTGCCCGGGGTGCCAATCAGCACGTCACTCGCCACCACCACATCACGATTGAGCGGCAGCTGGTCCCCCTGCACATGCCGATAAATGATGTCGTAGCTGCCTTCGATCACACTCACCGTCAATGGCAGCGCATCACTCTTGCCCAGCTCCACGACATCACCGTCCGCATGGCGCAGCATAAACGCCGCCTGCTGATACTGTGACGGCGGGAATGGTTGGCCATCCAGGCTTGCGTCAAGACGAAATCCGACCACCGGCAGGTCCACCGCCAGCGGCACCGAGGCGGCAATATCAACTCCGCTCATCACCACCGCATTCTGGTTATTGGGCACCAGGTTGCCACCCGTCTCCAGGGCGTAAAAGACATCGTAGCTCCCCGGCATCACCCACAGCGGATCGGGCGACATCGTGTGACTGTTACCGATTTCAATGCGCTCACCACCAGCAGCCGGTTGCAGATAAAACACCCCATCGTCGTATTCGCTGAGCGGGAAGGACCCGCCATTGAGGGTAAAGCCCGGCCTGAGCTGCCAGGCGGTCACGTCAATAACAAGGTCCTGATTACTGTTCAGGCCCACGCCGGTCTGCACCGGAGCATCCCTGTTCTGCGGCACATCGGTCCCGGTCTCATGCTGGTAATAGACGCTGTAATCGCCCTGCACCACCCGCACCGCGGCCGGAGAAATGTCATGACTCGAGGCCAATGCCACCACATCGCTGGCGGTGGCCGGCGTCGCGCCGCGCAGGACAAGATTGCCGTCGTGATACTCACTGAGCGGGAATGCTCCCCCATTGAGAGTGAAACTCGGCGTGATCAGTGCACTCTGCACAGCGATCAGCGCCGACTGCAGGGGCACCGCCTCGACCTGGGGTTCACTGGTAGCACCTCCACAGGCCACCAGCCCCGCCAGCAGTACAATCACTGTTGCGCGCAACGATGGTCGCATCCATGCGCTCAACCACAGGCACTCTGCCTTCGGGCCGCTGATTTTCAATCCACCATCCATGCTCCATTTCCTCCTCAAACCCTGCGCCGTGGCCCACCACCGACCGATTGCGGGTTGACGGCCGCCATCCCGGCACAGCGCTAATTCATGATAAAGTCAGCCCCACATATTTCATTAATAGCGTCGATGATCGCCCAGCCTGTTCACCGATCGTCATCCATCAACTCAACTCGATTCTACACAAGGAAATGTTACCCATGCCCACCGCCGCATTGATAGCCTCCACCCCACCACCAGCACCGTCCCGGGTGCGATGGTTGGCCCTGCTCCTGATCGCCCTGCTGCTGGGGGCCTGCACCACCACCGGCGATCTGATGGACGACCTCAATACCTCGTTACGCGCTTATGAAAAGGCCATCCGCTGGGCCCAGTATGATGCCGCCTATTCTTACCACAAGTGGGAGGACGCGGCCCCGACCAGCCTGCCGGCCGATATCGAAAACTTCCGCGTCACCCATTACGAAACCTTCGGTGAAAAATTCAACGAAAAAGACATGGTGATGAAACAATCCATCAGGTTGCGCTACTACCATACCGAGACCCAGCGAGAGAAATCCCTGCGCCATGAACAGGAATGGAAATATTATCCGGAGAGCAAGCGCTGGTTTCTCATCAGCCCACCCATCACCTTTGAGTAAAGCGCGATGCCGATGAGCCTGCACTACCCCTCCCGCAGCCGCCGCTCGGGTGTTTGCAGCATTGTCGTCAGCCTGTTTTTTGTCGGCCTGCTGTTTTCGACCGCCAGCGGGGCCGGCCCGCTGCATGATGCGGCTGAGACGGGCAATCTGGCCCAGATCCAACGGCTGCTTGCCGATGGCGCCGAGGTCTCCGAGGTCGACTCCCGCGGCATATGGCCGCTGCTGGCGGCCGTCACCACCGGCAATACCGCCGCGGTGGAATTGCTGCTACGGCTGAAGGCCGATCCCAACCAGACCGATCGCTACCAGTATTCCGCCCTGCATGAGGCGGCCAGCCTTGGCTATTATGATGTGGTGAAAGTGCTGGTCAGCGCCCACGCCCGCATCAATCTGCGGGACGTCAGCGGCATCACCCCACTGGGTTATGCCCTGCGCTCGTCCAGCCCGGAGACCGCCGCCCTGTTGCAGGACATGGGCGGCATTCAATAGGGGCCCGCGCGCACACCGCACGCATACCGAACTATCACAGCAATCAATGTGGGGCGTATCCCCCGGACTGCAGGAAGATCCGCGATACCGCCACCCCCAGCACCAGATAGCCGCGCGTCTCCACCAGGGGGCTGTCCTCAAAGGTCGCGCCGCGCAGGTCGTCATAGCGCACAAAGCCGCCCACAAACCACTTTTTGGTGTTCACCGCCAGCGCCAGACTGATCCGTTGACCGCTATACCCCGCTGTCGACGCATAGGCGGGCCGCGTCGCGGTGACATCGGCCGCCCCTACGCTGTAGAAATAATCGTGATTGGCCCTGGAGGCAAAGATCGGCCCCGCCGACAGATTCCAGCGCCAGCGCGCAGCCTCCCCAACCCTCACCCACACCCAGTTCAGGTACGGCGAAAACACCCAGCCCCGATGCGCGACCCAGGGGTCACCCACCGACAGGGCCGCCCGCAGCGGCAGGCGTAACCACCACTGTTGCTCCCAGCCAAGATGCCGCTCGCCGTGCTGTCCCAGGGCGATATCCAGTGACGGCCCGATCTCACCGATGGGATCCAGATCCGCCATCCCCTCCCGCACACCGTCACTCGCCGATACCGGCAGATTACCCGCCAGGCTGAAGTCCAGCACAAACCGCTCACGCTCCACCAGGGTGCTGCGCAGCCCCTCCTCGTCGGCCTTGAAACGCTCGCCCCGATACGCCACATAGGGTACGGGCAGCCAGGTATTTTCGCGCCCCAACGCGCCCCGGTAGGCGGGCATGTGCAGCACCCCGGCGCCCAGGCCCAGCTCCCATTTGGGCAGATGGTAGGCCGCGGCCGGTGCGGAAATCAGCAGCCACAGACCCGCCCACAGGGGGATGGCCCTGATCAGGAGAAACGCGCTTTTTTGGCTCGACATCGGTCTGAAAAAACCCCTTGATTGCTTGTCAACGGTTACACCGTTTTGCTGTGGGATGCACCCATGGCGGCCGCCTGCTCTCGACAACGATGACCGGCGACGCCGGCCTTCACCGGGCATCCTCGGCTCGACGCCAGACGGACTTTAGGCGACAATGGAACGCTCGATTTTGACACCCCGGCCGCAACAAACATAGTGACACCTACACCCATGTCCACACGATACCAAACTGACGATCTACGCATCCGCGCCATCAAAGAGGTGGTCGCCCCCGAGACGGTGATCGCCGAGCATCCGCTGACGGATACCGCCTCCGAAACCACCTCAATAACGCGCGAGGCCGTGCACAAGATCCTGCACGGCAAGGATGACCGCCTGCTGGTGGTGATCGGCCCCTGCTCCATCCACGACCCCCGGGCGGCGCTGGAATACGCCACGCGACTCAAGGCCGTGCGTGACGAACTGGCGGATGACCTGCTGATCATCATGCGGGTCTATTTTGAAAAGCCGCGCACCACGGTGGGCTGGAAGGGGCTGATCAATGACCCCCATCTCAATGGCAGTTTCGAGATCAATCAGGGGCTGAGCCTGTCGCGCAAGCTGTTGGTCGACATCAACGACATGGGCATCCCCGCCGGCACCGAGTACCTTGACCTGATCACACCGCAATACATTTCAGACCTGATCAGCTGGGGGGCCATCGGCGCCCGCACCACCGAGAGCCAGGCCCATCGTGAGCTGGCCTCCGGCCTGTCCTGCCCGGTGGGGTTCAAAAACGGCACCAATGGCAGCCTGCAGATCGCCATCGACGCCATCAATGCCGCCAGCCAGCCGCACTACTTTTTGTCGCTGACCAAGGCCGGCCATTCGGCGATCTTTTCCACCACCGGCAACGAGGACTGTCACATTATCCTGCGCGGGGGCACGTCACCCAACTACGATGCCCAGAGCGTCGAGCAGGCCGCACAGGAGATGCTGGCGGCCGGGCTGGAGCCGCGTCTGATGATCGACTTCAGCCACGCCAACAGCGCCAAACAGCATGAGCGCCAGATCGCCGTCGGCAAGGATGTGGCGGGACAGATTGCCGCCGGGGATACGCGCATCATCGGGGCGATGATCGAGAGCCATCTGGTGGGCGGTCGGCAGAATGTGGAGGAGGGTAAGGAACTACTGTTCGGTCAGAGTATCACCGATGCCTGCATCGACTGGGACAGCACGCCGCCCCTGCTGCACGAGCTGGCCGCGGCGGTGCGCGCCCGACGCAGCCATCGCCATGACAGGCCGGTCGAACACAACCAGGCGGGCCGTCAATAATGGATCCGCTGGCCGGCTGGGAAAAGATACTGCTCGGCCTGTTCGCCGTCGTGCTGCTGTTCTGGATCGGGCCGAACCTGAAGAACGTCTTCCAGCAGAGCAACGCTGCAGAGGAAAAGGACTGGAAGGGCGTGCTGATCCCCATCGCCCTGGTCATCCTGTTTGTGCTACTGCTGATCTCGCTGGTGTAAACCGCCTACCGCCCATCCTCACACGCCCAGCCTCACAGGTGTCGGCTGTACCGGCCGTGCTCGGCCCCGGCCATGAGATCGCGAAAATCCTCACCCCTCAGGTGGATCAATTCGGCGTGATCCCCCGCCTCAAAGTAGACGCTGTCACAGGCCACCAGGCTGTCGTCGACCGCCACATCGACGCCATAGGCCTCGCCCAGGGGTGGGATTGCACCCAGCTCACAGTCGGTAAAGATGTCCGCCAGCTCCGCCTCGGTGGCCAGTCCCAGCCGCCGATCCAGCTGGTCATCCAGCAGGGAGAACTCCACCTCATGACTGGCCGGCACCACCACCATCAGGTAGCCCTGATAGTCCTCGGTCATCACGCATTTGGCGAGCTGGTCACCGGGAACATGGGCCGCCTCCGCCGTCTCCAGACTGCTCTGCGTATGGGGGTGAGACACGACCTCATATTCCACGCCCCAGCGCCCCAGATAATCCTGTAATGTCGTTGCAATAGCCATGATAAACCCTCCTTGTTGACCCGACTGCACACCTACCTTTCATCGTTTACCGCTTCATCAGACAGCTCTGAATCGCCTATCTATAGTTGAGGAAGTGGCCTTTGTACAGTTGCCACGCCGGCGCCGACGATCGAGTCCGTCCGCCCCTGCAAAACTTAATTCGCCTTGGCGCCACCGGTTTCGTTAAAATCCCGCCCATCCGCCGTTTCTTCTGGAGAACCACATGCATTGCGCCATCTACAAGGGCCACAAACGACCGAACGATTACCTGTACGTGGAAAGGGAAGACGACTTTGCCCGCATCCCCCAGGCCCTGCTGGACATCATGGGCGAGCTGCAGCTGGTGATCAGCCTGGAATTGTCCCCCGAGCGCAAACTCGCCCAGGCCGACGTTGCGCAGGTGATGCGCCAACTCTCCGAGCAGGGCTACTACCTGCAGATACCGCCGACGATTCACGAAAAACCGCTCAACGGCTAGCCATTCCACGGACATAAAAAAGCCGGTCATCGACCGGCCCCTTCACGCATTCTCTATATAAGCCTAAGCCGGCTTTAGGCGGCCGGTTTGCCATCCGCCGTCAGGCTGAGCCTGTATTTTCCGTTCATCCCGATAAGCCGATAGGCCATGATGCCATGGGCAAAACCCTTGGGGTGCAGCTCACGCTTGCCGTCGATCCATACCTCCAGGCCGCCGCCCATAAAGGTCGATTCCGAAATCAGTATCTCGCCACCCGCGGCATTCGCCTCCAGCGCGGCCGTCAGGTTCACCTCCTTACCCACCACGCTGTAGCTGGCGTGTTTGGCGGAACCCACATTGCCCACCATCACCTCGCCGGTATTGACGCCGATGCCCACCTTGATCGCCGGCAGACGCTGCGCCAGATTGCGTTCATTGACCTCGGCCACGGCCAGCTGCATGGCGAGCGCGCAGGCCAGCGCGCGTTCGATATCGTCGTCACGCCCCTTCGGCACGCCGAAGGTGATGAGCATTTCGTCGCCCATCAGCTTGTCGATGGTACCCCTGAATTTCTGCACCACATCGATCATCACATCGTAAAAATTATTCAGCATGGTCACCACCTGCTCGGGCGACAGCCGCTCCGAGAGCTCGGAAAACTCCCGAATGTCGGCAAACAGCAGGGTCACCTCCTGCAACTCGCTGCCGATCAGGCTGGCCCGGGGCGAGGCGATCAGGTTGCGCGCCACGTCCTCGGTGACATAACGACCAAACAGATTGAGCAATAGACGGTTACGCCGCTTGGCATCGTCCGACAGGGCGCTGATCTTTTTGTGCGCCGTCACCACGTCCAGCTGGGTCTTCACCCGCGCCTGCAACACCTTGGCGTCGATGGGCTTGGTGACGTAGTCGTTGGCGCCCAGCTCCAGCAGCTCGACCACCTTTTCACTGTCATCCAGGGCCGACACCATGATCACCGGCAGGGCCGACATGGAGTATTTCTGGCGGATGTGCCTGAGCACCTCCACACCGTCGACATCGGGCATCATGATATCCAGCAGCACCAGATCAAACGGCTCCTCGTCGATCTTTTGCAGGGCCTCCTTGCCGCCGGACGCCAGGCTGACCCTGTGGCCCTTGCGCGCCACGATGCGTTCGATCACGCCCCGATTCAGCGCATCATCATCGACCGCTAAGATATGACAACTCTTGCTCATGCTGGCTCTCTTCTTGGTTATTTTTGGGCTCAATGGCAATGTTAAAAAAGACTCTGCAGCGTCAATTATCGACAGCCGACGGTTTTTATTGAGTCCCCGGGCAGAAAACCCGGCCACAAAAAAAGGCCGGTCACGGGACCGGCCTTCTCGCCTGACAGGGACGCCAGGCCTACAACGCCTTACAGCTTGTCGGCATTGTCCGCCAGGTATGACGCCACCCCGGCCGGGGTCGCATCCATGCCCTTGTCACCCTCTTTCCAGCCGGCCGGGCAGACCTCGCCATGCTCTTCGTGGAAGTGCAGGGCGTCGACCATGCGCAGCATCTCGTCGACATTGCGGCCCAGCGGCAGATCGTTCACCACCTGGTGGCGCACATCGCCCGCCTTGTCGATCAGGAAAGAACCACGGAAGGCCACACCGGCCTCCGGATGCTCCACATCATAGGCCTGGCAGATGTGATGGGTAATGTCGGCCACCAGGGTGTACTTCACCGGACCGATACCGCCCTGATTGATGGGCGTATTGCGCCAGGCGTTGTGGGTGAAATGCGAATCGATAGACACACCGATCACCTCCACGCCGCGTTTTTTGAACTCATCCAGACGGTGATCAAAGGCGATCAGCTCGGACGGGCAGACAAAGGTGAAATCCAGCGGGTAGAAAAACACCACCGTGGTCTTGCCCTTGGTGGCGCTGGCAAAATTAAAATCCTCAACTATCGAACCATCGCCCAATACGGCGGGGGCGGTAAAATCGGGGGCCTTACGGCCGACAAGAACTCCCATGGCATATCCTCCATTCAAATATTTCGGTTGCTTTCAGTAAACTTCAGTCAATTTCTGTTGCTACAGCGATCAAAAACCTTCGCAAAAACACGCGCCTGCTTGTGATGTGGGGGTCGGAGTTTAGCATCCAGCTCCAAGCTTAGAAAGAGTCTAAATTATAGCCGATGGAATATGGCATTGTGCAGAGCCATCCGCCCGCAAAAAACAGGGCGACACTGCACCCCGGCACGTCGCGGGCTATTTTGCCGCGCGGCGAATCTTCCAGCACTGATGGATCTTCGGATTGCGGGCAAAATCCCTGGGCAGGGTCAGCGCACTGATGTCCTCCACCGCGAGTCCGGTGAGCCCCGCCTCGTCCAGCCTGAAGCGGCGGAAATTGTTGGAGAACACCAGCAGACCGCCCGGCGCCAGCAGGGCCGCGGTTTTCTGCACCAGCTCCACATGGTCGCGCTGGATATCGAAACTGTCTTCCATGCGTTTGGAATTGGAGAAGGTCGGCGGATCGAGAAAGATCAGGTCGAAACGCAGGCCGCGCAGCAGGGCCTTGTCGATCCACAACAGGCAGTCCTCCTGCACCAGCTCGTGCGCCTCGCCACGAATCCCGTTGAGAGTCAGGTTGCGCCGCGCGATATCCAGATAGGTCCGCGACATGTCCACTGTGGTGGTCGACAGCGCCCCGCCCTTGCCATCCGGTCCCAGGGCCGCGTGCACCGTGGCCACGCCGGTATAGCCGAACAAGTTCAGGAACGAACGCCCGACGGCCCACTCGCCCAGCAGCTGGCGGGTGCGGCGGTGATCCAGGAACAGCCCGGTATCCAGATAGTCGTGAAAGTTGACCCACAGCCGGCACGGTCCTTCCCGCACCTCGTGAAACTCACGCGTGATGTCCTGTTTCTCGTACTGACTGCTGCCCCGCTGACGCTCGCGGGTTTTCAACACCACCTGCGCGGCGGGCACCGCAAACACCTCCGGCAGCACCGCCATCACCTGTTCACGCCGAAAGCGCACCTTGCGCGGCTCGACCGAGGCGGGGGCGGCGTATTCCTGCACCACGACCCAGCGCCCGGCGGGCTGGGTAGACTGGGCGGACGCCACGGTGTCGTACACGTCCACGGCAAAGGCGTATTCCGGCATATCGGCATCGTAGGCCCGAAAACAGCTGATGTTTTCCTGCCGGGCCCAGCGTTCCAGCTGTTTGAGATTTTTCTGCAGGCGATTGGCGAACATCTGCGCACCCGGCTCCTCGGTGAGCTCGCCCCGCTGTTTCATGAACCATTTTTCGTCCAGCTCGAAGCGCAGCAGCTTGCACTCCAGGGCGCCGTTGTAGAGGGTGTTGATGTGCCGCGCGCGAATCCCGATGCACTTGCCCAGCTCGGGATCACTGGTGATCACCGAGGCCCTCCAGCCGACATAGTGCGCCTTCAGGCAGTCGCCCAGATCCTTGTACAGCGGCTTGAGTTCCTCCTGCTCACCGAGGCGCTCGCCATAGGGCGGGTTAACCACCACCAGCCCGGCAGGGCCCGGCGGGGCCGCCGCGCAATCCTTGATCGCGCGCTGGGAAAATTCGATGTACGCCTCCAACCCGGCATGGGCGGCGTTGTCCTGCGCCAGCTCGATGGCCTGCGCACTGACGTCGTAGCCGCGGATCGCCGGGATTTTCGCCAGGCCCATCTTTGCTAAACCAGAAACGCGTCGTTTGCGGGCATCCGCCAGCAGCGCGGCCCAGAGCTCGGCGTCGTGTCCCCGCCAGCCGGTAAATCCCCAGTACGGGCGTTGCAGGCCGGGGGCGCTATCCGCCGCCATCAGCGCGGCCTCGATCACCAGGGTGCCCGAACCACACATCGGGTCGACCAGCCCCCCGCCGGCCTGGGCAATGGTGGGCCAGCCCGCGCGCAGCAGGATGCCGGCCGCCAGGTTTTCCTTCAGCGGTGCGCCGCCGGCGCCCAGACGGTAGCCGCGCCGATGCAGGCTGTCGCCAGACAGATCGATATTCACCGTGGCCTGGTCCCGAAACAGGAACACATTGACCCGCAGATCGGGACAGTCCTTATCCACCGAGGGACGCTCGCCGGTTTCGTGGCGGAACTGATCGACGATGGCGTCCTTCACCTTTTGCGCGCCGAACTGGGTATGGGTGATCTCCGAGCGCACGCTGCTGAAGTCCACCGCCAGACTGCCGTCAACCGCGAGGTGTTGCTGCCAGTCGATCGCCAGCACGCCCTGATAGAGCTGATCGGGATCCGCGGCCGGAAACTGGGCCACCGGCAACAGCACCCGATTGGCGATGCGCGACCACAGACAGACCCGATAGGCCGTCGCCAGATCGCCCTGAAAACCCACCCCGGCCCGGGTCTCGCCGACATTGGCCGCCCCCAGCAGACGCAGCTCATCGGCGAGCAGGCCTTCCATGCCCTTCGGCGCAGTGGCAAATAGACGGTGTTGTGAACTCATGATGACTCTTAGGATGATTCGGCTTCGGAGGCCGCGATGATACGGCAAGCCCAGTACGCCTGCCAACAATGCCGCCGACCGCGGTGACCACGGGCGCGGCCTGTCAGCGAGGACAGGCCAACAGCATGAAAGGTCTAAGCTTGGTGGGGATTCCGGGTGACGCGGTCAAAGGCCTCGCTGACCGCATTGCGCACTAGCCGCTCCATCTGGTCGCGCTCGGGGAGGGTCAGGTAAAAGGCGATGTCCACGCTGTGGCGGACATAACGTGCCGGCAGATTGTTCAGCGCGACGCAGACCACGTCTTCCAGCATGTCTTCGTCAAAGGAGACGCCCTTTTTGGCCTGCTGGGCCAGCACCTCGTCGAACACCAGTCGCTCGTAGTGGTTGTGGATATTGTCCAGAATCATGCGCTTTCCTCGCCCAGCGGGCCTTGCTCGGTTGGCCGGATTGATACCAGGCATAGCGGCAGCGCCGCCGCGCAGCTTGAGGCCTGCGGCCGAGAATAGAGGGGGTAAATGAGGAAGGGGCTTTGCCAGGGCTTAGCGATACAGGCCTCGCAGGCGCTGCACCGCCTGCTGCTCGTCGGCGCGGTAAATCGACGCCAGATCCGTATCATTCAGGCCCCTGGCGGGCAACAGCAGCAGATCCACCAGGTCACGGTGGTCTTGATTAGTCACCGCGACCTCGCTATCGGCCACCGCCAGCAGGGTCGCCGAATAACCATAACCGGCCTGCGCGAACAGCCTGTCCAGAAACTCCCTGCGACCGTTGGGTGTCATCGCCTGGGGCTGCACGGGGTATTGCTCACCGGTACTGCGATAGGCATCGGCCAACTGCTCCAGCACGGCATAATCACCCAGCGGGGCGGGTTTCTGCACCGCCTCGCCGCAGGCGGACATCAACAGGGCCGTCACTAAACTCGCCAGATAGATTATGTTTCGCATGGCGCATGATACCCAACACCGGCCTATGATGGCCAATCGGGGGATAAAGCCTGCGCCGATCCGGTCGTTACCCTTTAGTGAATACTGTTATTGGAACCTTTGGCTTAAACCGCACCCGTTTAGCTAGCGCCCCCAACGAGACATCCAGCAAGACAACTGCTTACCGCCACTCAGCCCCCATGGATCTCAACGCCTTATACCAGCAGGCCGTCAGCGGCCAGCATTTCGATGCCGATCCAGCGCAACGCCTGGCGCTGGAACATCTGCAGGCCCTGTCCACCCGCCTGCAACAACCGGCGCCGAAGGGCTGGGGGGCATGGCTGCAGGGCAAGGGGCTCCGCCGCCAGACACCCCAATGCGGCCTGTACCTGTGGGGCGGCGTGGGTCGCGGCAAGACCTGGCTGATGGACCTGTTCTTCGACGCCCTGCCCTTCGACCGCAAGTTGCGTTTGCACTTTCGCCATTTCATGCAGGAGATCCACGACGAGCTGGCGCAACTGAGCGGCCATCGCGATCCGCTGCAAATCGTCGCCAGGCACTTTGCCCAGCGTGCTCGCGTGTTGTGCCTGGACGAGTTCTATGTGGAGGACATCACCGATGCGATGATCCTCTATCGCCTGCTCGACGCCCTCAGCGCCAACGGCATCGTGCTGGTGTTCACCTCCAACCTCGCCCCCGCCGAGCTGTACCGGCACGGCCTGCAGCGCGAACGCTTCCTGCCCGCGATCCGCCTCATCGAAACGGGCAGCCAGGTTGTCGAACTGGCGGGCGATATCGACCACCGGCTGCGCAAGCTCAAACAGGCCAATACCTATTTTTCACCGCTCAACCGCGCCAGCCAGCAGGCCATCGAACAACGCTTCGCCGAACTCGCCCCCGCGGCCCCCGCCAGCAACCCGCTGCTGGTGATCAATCATCGGCCCATCGCCTGTCTGCGCCGCGCCGATGATGTCGCCTGGTTTGATTTTTATCAGCTCTGTCATGGACCGCGGTCCAGCGCCGACTATATCGAGTTAGCGCGGCAGTTCCACACGGTGCTGATCTCCGAGGTGCCGGCAATGGGTGAGCATGAGGAAGACTGGGCGCACCGCTTCATCGACCTGGTGGATGAGTTTTATGACCGGCGCGTCAAACTGCTGATCAGCGCCGCGCAGCAACCGACCCAGCTGTATCACGGCCGCCGGCACGTCTTCGATTTTCAACGCACGGTCAGCCGGCTGATGGAGATGCGCAGCGATGACTACCTGGCCCAGGCCCATCGGCCGTAATCCCCTGCCACCCATCCATCTGTAACAGGAGACTGTCGGATGCCAGCGGTTTGTTCACAGAATCTCAGTGCGCCTCCGGCCCATCGCCCTGCCCGCCCAGCGACAGGCCAAACTGATACAGCGGTTTTTTGCGCACGCCGGTGATCCGCGCCGCCAGGGCGCTGGCCTGACTCAACGGCAGCTCCGCCAGCAACAGCCTGAGGACGCGCTGCGCCTCGGCCATGCCCTCCTCGCTGTCGTCCCCCTCCAGGCCCTTGACCAGCAGCACCATCTCCCCCTTTTGCTGGTTGGGATCGGCGCTCACCCACTGCTGCAATGCGCCCACCGCATCCCCCCGAAGGGTCTCAAAGGTCTTGGTCAGTTCGCGCGCCAACACCACGTGGCGCTGCGCCCCGAACACCTCGACCATGTCGGCGAGGGTGTCGAGCAGGCGGTGCGGTGCCTCGTAAAAGATGGCGGTGCGCGATTCCGCGGCCATTGCCTCCAGCCGTTTCTTGCGGGCGCTGGCCTTTGCGGGCAGGAAGCCCTCGAACACAAAACGGTCCGAGGGCAGCCCGGCGGCCGACAGCGCCGCCAGCATGGCGCTGGGGCCCGGCACCGGCACCACCCTGATGCCCGCGTCACGCGCCAGGCGCACCAGATGGAAGCCGGGGTCGCTGATCAGCGGGGTGCCGGCATCGGAGATCAGGGCGACACTCTTGCCCTGGGACAGGCGTGCCACCACGTCCGGCGCCCGATCGCGTTCGTTATGATCATGCAGGGCCAGGGTTTTGGTGGTGATCTGATACTGTTGCAACAGACGCGCACTGTGACGCGTATCCTCCGCCGCGATCAGGTCCACCCCCGCCAGCACCCCCAGCGCGCGCTGGCTGATATCCGCCAGGTTGCCGATCGGCGTCGCCACCACATACAGCACGCCCGGCTCTACGAATTGTTCAATTGACACTCTTGCACCTCATCCACATACTTTCGGGTTCATGCGGAATCTACCACAAAGTCTCACCCACCAACGGCTCACCGCGCCCCTGTCTCTTTTCGCACGCCTGGGATTGCTCGCCCTGCTGCTGGCGGGTTGTGTCGGCGGCCCGCCCTCCGAGCCGCCCTCGCCGGCCGAGACCCTGGCCTCCGACACCGCGGCGCTGGAGCGCATGGCCGATGAGGGGCGTTTTCTGGATGCGGCGCTGGCGTACTCCCGACTGGCCAACGACGCCCGGCTGACCGTCGGCGCCGCGCCCTCCCTGCAACAGCACTACGCCCTGCGCGCGGCCGAGCTGCTGATGGCGGGCAACTATGTGCCACAGGCCTATCAATTGCTGAACGAGATCGACGCGGCCAACCTGGACCCGACCCTGCGGCTGCGATACGCCCTGCTGTCGGCAGACATCGGCCTCACCCGCCAGCGGCCCGAGGAGGCGCAGGCCCGCCTGGATGAGGCCGAACGCCTGTTGCAGGAAACCGACGAGGCGCCACCCGCCACCCGCCAGCGCTTCCATCGGCTCCAGGCCCAGGCCTTTGCGCAGGTCGGCAATCACCTCGAGGTCGCCCGCGAGCGGGTCAAACTGGAGCCCCTGCTCACCGATCCGGAGGCCATACGGGCCAATCAGGAGGCGCTACTCGCCGCCCTGCAGGCGCTTTCACCGGCCGCCGTGCAGGCCCTGTTGAGCAGCGGCCCTGCGGATGTCCTCGGCGGCTGGCTGGCGCTGGTGAGCATCGGCCACAGTATGGACGACCCCCAGCGGGCCGATGCCGATGTGCAGCGCTGGCGCGCACGCTTTCCTGACCACCCGGCGCAGGCCGAGGTGATCGCGGCGGTACTGGCAGCCCGTCCACGGATCTTGCGTCTGCCGCAGAAAATCGCCCTGATCCTGCCGCTGAATAATCGTTACGCCAAGGCTGCCGGTGCCGTGCGTGATGGCTTTCTGGCCGCCTATTATGCCCAGCAACCCGGCACTGCCAACAACGCCCGCCTGCCCATCAATCCACCCGACGCCGCCTTTGGGGCGTCGGCCGATACCACGGCCGATCAGCCGCTGGCAGCGCCGGGCGCAGACATGCTTGACCTGCCCACCAGCGTGGTGCCAAGCATCGCGATCTACGATAGCGGTGACGATCCGGCGCTCATCGACCCGGTGTACCAGAGGGCCGTCGACGAGGGCGCTGAATTCGTGGTGGGGCCGCTGCACAAGGATGCCGTTAACCGGCTGGCCCGCCACGCCGAACTGGCGGTGCCCGTGCTGGCGCTGAATCACAGCGAACACTTCGACACCGCCACCGAAGAGATCCTGCCGGCCAACCTCTTTCAGCTGGGCCTGTCACCGGAGCAGGAGGCACGGCAGGTGGCCGAACGGGCCTGGCTGGACGGCCACAGCCGTGCCGCGATCATCACCCCGGGCACCGAGTGGGGCGAGCGCGTGGCCAAGGCCTTCAGCACCCGCTGGCGCCAGTTCGGCGGCCATGTGGTGGAAAAACAGACCTACGACCCCCAGCAAAGTGACTACTCACTGCCGATCAAGCGCCTGCTGAACGTGGACGAGAGTCAGCAGCGCCAGAAAGACCTGCAGCGCCTGCTGGGCAAGAACCTGGAATTCATTCCGCGCCGCCGACAGGACATCGACTTCATCTTCATGGCCGCCGCCGCCAAACAGGCGCGCCTGATCAAGCCGCAATTACGCTTTCACCATGCCCCCACGGTGCCCGTGTACGCCACCTCCCACAGCTACAGTGGCAGCATCAATACCGACATGGATCGCGACATGGACGGCGTGCTGTTTTGCGACATGCCCTGGCTGCTGGATGCCGACAGCCCCGGCCAGGCGCTCAGGGCCGACATCGAGGCCATCTGGCCGGATGACAGCAAGCGCTATTCCCGACTGTTCGCCCTCGGCGTGGACGCCTATCGCGTCATCGGCGAGCTCAACACCCTGCGCCGCAACCGCGCCGCCTATTACTCCGGGGAGACCGGCGACCTGTATCTGGACATGGCCAACCGTCTGCAACGCCGGTTATTATGGGCACAGTTCGAACAGGGTGTGCCGCAGCGCCTCAGCGAGTTTTAGCCCGATGACGAGCAGCAAGAAAATCCGCGGGGATGAGGCCGAAGCCGCCGCCTGTCACTATTTGCAGTCACAGGGGCTACACTTGATCGAACGCAATTTTCTCTGCAAACGCGGCGAAATCGACCTGGTCATGCGGCAGGCCGATACCACGGTTTTTGTCGAGGTGCGTTATCGGCAGAACAGCCGTTATGGCAGCGGCGCCGAGAGCGTCGACTGGCGCAAGCAGGCAAAGCTGCTGGCCACCGCCGAGTACTATTTACAGCAGCATCCCCGGGCGGCCAAGGGGGCCTGCCGGTTCGATGTGGTGGCGCTGTCGGCGCAACACCCGCAACCCGGCACCGACTGGACCATCGACTGGATCGAGAACGCCTTTCATGCCTGACTGCCGACACCGTCCCGCAACCACCGTGCCGCCACACATTCCGCTAAACTTTCCGCAAAACACACACTGAGTACAAAATGACTATCCAGACAACACGATTTTCCACCCTCCTCGGCCTCTGCCTCAGCCTCTGCGCCGTCCTGTTATTATCCGCCTGCGCTGCGCCGGTATTGGTGGCGGGCGCCGCCGGCGGAGCAACCGTCGCCAGCGACCAGCGCAGCAACCAGGCGCTGATCGACGACCAGCTGATCGAGGCAAAGGCAAAAGACGCCGTCTACGCCGATCCGACCCGCGCCAAGCGCATCCATGTCAACGTCACCAGCTACAACTACGTGGTGTTGCTCACCGGCGAGGCGTTGTCCGCCGAGACCCGCGACAAGGTGGTCGATATCGTGCGCCACCTCGACAAGGTACGCCGCGTGCACAATGAGATTCGCGTCGCCGATCTCACCGATTTCTCCTCGCGTACCCGCGATTCCTGGATCACCTCCAAGGTCAAATCACAGATGATCGCCACCCGGGATTTTCCCTCCTCGCGCATCAAGGTGGTGACCGAGAACGGTAGCGTGTACCTGATGGGACTGGTGACCAAAGAGCTCGGCAATCAGGCGGCGGCCATCAGCAGCAAGGTGGACGGCGTGCAGCGCGTGATCAAGCTGTTTGAATATATCTAGGCGCCGATCGGACCCTGGATGAATTGGCGGCACAAGCAGTCATCGCGATTTTTTAATCAGGGTTGTACATGACGGCGGGGCGCTGCCCTCTTACTAACCACGGACCTCGCGCCCCCTCAACCGCGACCCGCCAAGCGCCCGAAACTCCCTGCCCCATCAACGGACCACCCACTGTCACCATGACCATCCATCCAGAGATTATCCAGCAACTCCGCCAACAACTGGGCGCCGATCGGCTGCTGACCGAGCCGGCCGATTGCCTGGCCTACGGCTATGACAACAGCCGCCGGCAGGCGCTGCCCGACCTGGTCGTGTTTCCCGGCTCACACGCCGATGTCCTCGCCATTGCGCAACTCTGCAACCGGGAACAGATCCCCTTGACCCCCCGTGGCCGCGGCACCGGCACCACCGGTGCTACGGTGCCGACCCTCGGCGGCATCGTACTCTCCACCGAGCGCATGACACGCATCCTGGAGATCTCCCCGGACGACCGCCTGATGGTGGTCGAGCCGGGGGTGACCAATCAGGCGGTGCAGGATGCCGCCGCCGCGCACGGCTTTTTCTGGCCGCCCGACCCCACCAGCGCCGCGGTCTGCACCGTGGGCGGCAATCTCGCCTATAACTCGGCCGGGCCACGGGCGGTGAAGTATGGCACCCCGCGTGAACATACCCTGGGCCTGCGCGCCGTCACCGGCAGCGGCGAGGAGATCCGCACTGGCACACGCACCACCAAGGGCGTGGTCGGTTACGATTTCACGCGCCTGCTCATCGGCTCCGAGGGCAGCCTGGCCATCATCACCGAGGCCACCCTCAGGCTGACGCCACTGCCCGAGGCCACGCGCACCCTGCAGGCGGTATACGCCGATATCGGCGCCGCCACCCGGGCGGTCGCACGCATCATGGCGCAGCCGATGGTGCCCTGCGCGCTGGAGTTTATCGACGGCACCGCCATCGAGATGATCCGCCACTACTCCCAGGCCGACCTGCCGGCAAAGGCCGGCGCCCTGCTGATGATCGAGATCGACGGGCCGGCCTCGGCGCTGGCCGAGATGCAGGCCGCCATCCACCGCGCCGCGGCCGACGACGGCCTGCTGCGCTTCCAGGCCGCGCAAACCGAGCAGGAGTCGCAGGCACTGTGGGCCACCCGCAAGGCCCTGTCGCCCGCCCTGCGCAACGTCGCCCCCAAGAAGATCAACGAAGACGTGGTGGTGCCGGTCTCCCAGATCCCCGCCCTCATCGCGGGGCTGGAACAACTCGCCGCCCAGCACGCGGTGACGATCGTCAACTTCGGCCATGCCGGCAACGGCAATATTCATGTCAACCTGCTCGTGGACCCCGATGATCAGGCCCAGCTGGCGCGGGCCGAGGCCTGCCTGGACGGGGTCTTTTCCCTGGTCCTGCGCCTGGGCGGCACCCTATCCGGCGAACACGGCATCGGTCTGGTCAAAAAGGCCTATGTCAGTCGCGAGTTGGACCCCGTCACCCTGCGACTGATGGGTGATATAAAACGGGCCTTCGACCCGAACAATATCCTCAATCCAGACAAGGCGCCGATCCTTACTAACAGGAAGACATAAGCACATTAACTCAGGGCCTGTGAAAAAATCGACGGCCGTAGCGAGGGCGTCGCTTTGCGAGCGAAACAAGGCGCGCTACGTGAAAACAAGGGAGTTTGGTGGA
>JAVVEP010000029.1:27941-37399 GCA_032250735.1 Gammaproteobacteria bacterium | reverse complement strand
AGCACTATTACCCTGGAATGTGAAGTTGCAAGGTGGGGTTTGCTGATCACTTACTATTATCAAGGGTATTGAACAATGAGCAGTTACACAATTTAATTTACAGTCTCAGGTTTTCTGATGACTTGACTGGCACTAAAACAATTGATGCACCTAACACAAAAGACACTATGCAGAATGGAGGATTAGGCTTTCCCCCTAACTCTTAGCCATTTGTCATGAATGGCTTAATTAGTGGCGTATTTATTTTTATGTGAGATTAATTATTTATGTTGAGAGATTCTCTATCAAAGCTATTTTATTCTGTTGTGACTGAGCCATCATTTGAAGGCTCACTTTCTATTGCAGGTAATCTGATTGAGCAGGGGATTGATATGCCCGAAACGTTAGAAAATACACTGATAGACTTTTTAACAAATAAAGACAAAGATTCATTTGTTGATTTATCTAGAGAGGTTTTGGCGCGAAACTTGTTGGATGATTATGTTGATAACATTAAATTAATTTCTTTTTTGGCTAAGAAGAAATGGTTGCCATTAAGGGATGTTGCATTATTGCTTCGAGCTATTCCTTATACTGAAAGAGAGAAATTAATTCCTAGCTATCAAAAACTTATTGAAGTAGCAGAATTGGTTTGTGAAGATTTAAGTAATGGGTTTATGGAAGTGGATGACGACGATTTGTTACAAAAAACTCTCAATGATCTTTAATTAACAAGAGACCTCAGCACAGATTGTACTTCTAGAGATGCCCCCGACGTGCTCGAACTCTACATCTGTACCATCACGATAGAAAAGTATGCCGATACTTTGATGCTTAATTATTACAGGGTCGACTTAGTGGGTAAAGCGGAAGCCACGGTTTCCGGGGAGGTTTGCTAATATTGCGCATGAAGGACATTAGGAATCTAAAACCTATGATGAACTCACTGAAAACCATAGCTTTAGCCTTGCTGATCGCATTAGTCTCAAAAACATCGTGGGCCGCACAAACGGTTACCTACTATCACCTGGATGCCCATGGCTCCACCATTGCCGCTACCAATGAGCAGGGTAACCTCATGTGGCGCGAAGCCTATGAGCCCTATGGAGTGCGACTCCGTAAAGAAAGCACTAGTTCAAACACCACGTGGTATACCGGCAAGCAAGAAGATGCCGGTGCTGGGCTGAGTTATTTTGGTGCTCGTTGGTACGATCCTGAGCTTGGGCGGTTTATGGGGATTGATCCTGTTGGGTTTAAGGAATCAAGCCTCCAAACATTTAATCGGTATGCTTATGCTAATAACAATCCTTATAAGTTTGTTGATCCGGATGGACGCGATGCTGTAGGCATTGTTTACGATGGTTACCAAGTTAATACAGGCTTTGGTTTTAAATTAGCCCTCGGGCATGCAGGTGTGTTGCTAATTGATAATAATTCAGGGGGTACAAAATATTACGAGTATGGTAGATATAGTCCAAATGGAAAAGGAATAATGGGAAAGAATGAACCTCCCCCAGTTTAACGGACACTCCAAAAAGAGGACAATAGTCCGAGGAGTGAACCATGAAAAAACGACAAACATTTACCAAAGAGTTTAAGCTGGAAGCCGTTCGTCTTCTGAATGAAGGTAAAAAGACGGGTGCAGATCTGGCACGAGAGTTGGGAATTAAACGTAATCAGCTTTACAAATGGAAAGAGGAAATCGAGACGCGCGGTGATGCAGCCTTTCCAGGGCAAGGACGACATAGCTCTGCGGATAGTCAGGCGGCAGAGAACGCCCGATTAAGGCGGGAGTTGGCGGTGGCAAAAGAGGAGAATGAATTCCTAAAAAAAGCCGCCGCGTTCTTTGCGAGAGAACTGAAGTAAAGTTCGCTTATATTTATTCGCATCGAACGCAATACAAAATAATACGCATGTGTGATGTGCTGGATGTCTCACCCAGCGGGTATTACAGCTGGGTAGAGCGGGCTGAAAGCCCGCGTTATCGCCGACATCAACAGCTGGTCGCGAAGATAAAAGCGATCCACCAGAAAAGCCGTGAAATCTACGGCTCACCCCGGGTGCATGGTGAGTTGGTGGATAACGGCATCGTGGTGGGAAAGAATGCCGTAGCAAAGCTGATGCAGCGCCACCGTATACAATCCAAGGTTCACAGGCGGTTTGTGGTCACCACGGACTCGCGTCATGGCCTGAGACCCGCTGAGAATGTGTTGAGTCGGGATTTTGCTGCGCAGAGGCCGAATCAGAAATGGGTGTCCGATGTGACATTTATTCCGACACGAGAAGGCTGGTTGTTTCTTGCTACAGTAATGGATTTGTTTTCCCGCAAGATCATTGGATGGTCGATGGGAAATAGCAACAACACTGTGCTGATCAGTCAGGCCTTGTTAATGGCGATAGAACAACGAACAAATGTCAGTGGCGTCATTCTGCATTCGGATCGTGGTATTCAGTATGCGTCACGTGACTATCAGAAAATAATGCGTGAGCATGGCATTATTTGTAGCATGAGTCGAAAAGGGAATTGCTGGGACAATGCGGTGATGGAAAGTTTCTATCACTCATTGAAAACAGAATGTGTCGTGTTTGAAGATTACCGAACACGATCACAGGCCCGCAGTAGTTTGTTTGATTACATTGAGTTGTTTTATAACCGCCAACGACGACATTCATCGTTGGCCTATAAAAGCCCGGCCACCTACGAAAGTATCATGGGTGTCCATTAACTGATGTGTCCAGGAAACTGGGGGAAGACCATGGTGAAACTCCCCCAGTTTAAGGGACACTTTTAATCAGAGAGGTAGTGTTCATAATTCTGTGTCATTTCTTTAAACTGGAACAAAAAGGAATGATACATGAAAAACAACATCAACTTCGATATGGACGCTGCCATCAAAGCCTTGCGTGAAGGCAAAGACTTGAATGGCCAGGAAGGCATCCTAACCCCACTGATCAAACAGCTCACCGAGGCCGCGATGAAGGCCGAGCTGGATGAGCACCTTGCCTCCGAAGAGGCGTTTAACCGCCGAAATGGCAGCACCACCAAAACCATGAAGAGCTCTGCCGGGGCGTTCGAACTCAACACGCCTCGCGATCGTGCCGGCACCTTTGCGCCGCAAATCGTTAAAAAGCACCAGACCCATCTCACCGACGAGCTGGAGCGTAAAGTCATCGCCTTGTTCTCTCTGGGCAACAGTTATCAGGATATCCGGGGGCATATCAAAGAGATTTACGGAATGTCGCTGTCCAACGGTACTCTCAATGCGATCACGGACAAGCTGCTGCCGGAACTACAGGCCTGGCGTGAACGTGATCTGGAGGCCATCTACCCCATCGTCTGGCTGGACGCGATCCATTACAAGGTTAAGGAGAACGGCCGCTACATCAGCAAAGCCATTTACACCCTTCTGGGGCTGAATATTGATGGCAAAAAAGAGTTGCTGGGCCTGTATCTCTCCGATCAAGAAGGTGCCCATCATTGGCTGAGCGTATTGACCGATCTGCATAATCGCGGCGTCAAGGACATTCTGATTGCCTGTATCGACGGCCTGAAGGGCTTTCCTGAAGCCATCGAAAGCATCTACCCAAAAACCGAGATCCAACACTGCATCATTCACCAGATCCGCAACTCGATGAAGTACGTGGCCTCAAAAAAACCAGAAGGCCTTAATGGCCGACCTCAAGTGTGTCTACAAGGCCGCGACCCTCAATGCTGCGGAAATTGCCTTGGATGAGCTGGAAGCCAAATGGGGTGACAAATATCCGATGGTGATTAAATCCTGGCGCAGTAAATGGCCCACACTATCGGCCTACTTTAAGTATCCCGATTATGTGCGTACGGCGATTTATACCACCAACGCAGTCGAGGCCGTGCATCGCCAGTTTCGCAAACTGACCAAAACCAAGGGCGGCTTCGCCAACGAGAACAGCCTACTCAAGTTGCTCTATGCCGGTATACTGAAGGCGTCCGAGCGCTGGACGCACCCGGTACAGAATTGGAACCTCACGCTGTCGCAACTGGCGATTCATTTTGAGGGCAGACTGGAGGCGCATATCGCGCTATGACGATTGGCTGACACAGAGTTTTGAACACCCTCATCAGAGACAATATCAACCATCCGACGTAGTTTGTATCCCACGCGGGATGGGTGCATTTACGGCTACAAATATGCAAGGCGCGCCGCGTAAGCCGGCCCGGAAGGCGCGCTAGTGCTTCAGCCGCTCCACCAGTTTCTCCAGCCGTTCGGCGAGGATGTCCCACATGATCATCGGCCCGCCTTTTTCCGCCCAGCTTTCGGCGGGCGTGGTCTGCTGTCGGTCGAATGCCTCGATGAGTCTGCGGCGCTCCTTTTGCAGGTCTTTGAATTCTTCCACGGCCTCCGGTGAATCTGCGGCCTGTTTGGCCCGCTCGACCTGATCCATCAGTTCATCGATATGTTTGAGACGGGCCTCGTGTTCCAGGATATGGCGTTCAACGAGTTGGTTGATGTCAGGCATTTTTCTCTCCTCTCTGGGATAACCCAAAGAAAACTCAATAGACAACCCAATAGATGCTCGCATGCATTGCACACGCGATTCACGTGCGATTATCCCTGAATTATAGCCCTGAGATTTCAAACTGCCGGGCGAACGGGTTTTCCGCAACGCCTGTCGGCCTTTTTTACTGGACTATTATTAAGATAACGGTGGGGTGAAATTCTACGCCGTGGCTGTTTTAGAAGAAACAGTCAGAAACATTCAGGAACATTCAGGAACATTCAGGAACATTCAGGAACATTCAGGAACATTCAGAAAACAACCCTTATGAAGGAGGGTCACATGCAGCAACCCCTACAGATTACCTTTCGCGATATGCCACCTTCGGAGGCGGTCGAGGCCGTTATTCGTGAAAAGGCCGAGAAACTGGACCAGTTTTTTGACAAGATCATGAGCTGTCGGGTGATGGTTGAATCTCCCCATACCCATCAACACCAGGGCATTCTATACCACGTTCGGGTGGACCTTACCGTCCCTGGGGCGGAGCTGGTGGCCAGTCGTGCACCGGGAGACAACCACGCGCATGAGGATGTCTATGTCGCCCTCCGTGATGCCTTTGATGCCGCAAAACGCCAACTGCAGGAGTACAAGCGTAAACTGAAAAATGAGGTTAAAACCCACACGCCACCGGCTCACGGCCAGGTGATCGAGCTGTTACCGGATCAGGACTGCGGCAGGATACTGACTTCCGATGGGCGCGATATCTATTTTCACCGCAACAGCCTGGTACGTGGCGAATACGATGAACTTGATGTCGGCAGCGAGGTGAGGTTTGCGGAAGAGGCCGGCGATCAGGGGCCGCAGGCCAGCACGGTCCATGTGGTGGGAAAGCATCACATTGTGGAATAGTCAGGTAGGGTGGGCACCTTTTTGTGCCCACGCGGCATCGGTGAGTGGCCTGCTGAAAATGATAACGACGTATGGCATAGGGAATTCTGGTGATGTTGTATGAGACCACGAAAAATGATTGTGGATATTGCCGCGTGGGCACAAAAAGGTGCCCACCCTACCTGGCTACGGTGCCTGAATGTTAGCTATGCATGCGTCCAGTCAGGATGAGCAGGAAAAAAATAACGTGAACTAGGTATATTCATCCCCTTCATCGATGTCGATCGCAGCATCTTCATCGAAGTCATGGATCTCCTCGAGCGGCTCAGACCAGTCACTGATGTCTGTGTCCGTGATCCCGGTGCCGTAATCATCCTTGGTGCCGATATCGAAGGCGCCTCCCCAGTTTTCGGGCGCCTCGGCGATATCCAGTTCCTGCTGGTACCAGGCATTGAGTGGGATCTCTTCGATATCGCCGTCGAAGTGCTGGGTCTCGATCAGACCTTCCTCGTCGTCAACGGCAACCACCAGGAAGCGTTGGCCTTTATCGAGATGTTGGTACCAGTTACCCTCGATGGGGTCCAGTTCGGTCGGCATGGTCTATTCCTCCATTTTATCTATAACCTGAATCCGTGGTTTAAGGCAGAAAAATCGCCTGTTGCTGGGATATTGTGTTCGCTGGATACCGGTGGTGAATCCGGGCCTGATCAGTGCTTCCCTCATCTGAAGTTAGCACAAATAAATGCACGCACCAGTGGGTGGATTTACAGGGAATTTATTACAGCTTCCCAGTAGCGATCAGTACGTTGCTGAATCTCGTCCAGTAGTTTTTCGTTGCGCTCAGGGGTGAACAGGTGGGCGAAGCGGCCCTGCTTTTGCAGGTAGTCCTCCACCGGCTGGCGCAGCCGCGGGATGCGGGTATGCACCACCTTGCCATCGACATATTCTTTCAGCGGCCAGACCCCGGTCTTTACCGCCAGCTTGCCGATCTCCGCCGACTCGCGGGGGTCAAAGTTCCAGCCGGTGGGACAGGGGGCGAGGCTGATGATGAGGCGCGGCCCCTTGATGCTTTTGGCCTTCTCGATCTTGCGGGCCAGATCCAGCGGATCGGTGCCGATCACGGTCGCCACATAGGCCGGACGATTCGCGACCCAGATATCGAACAGGTCTTTCTTAAAACCGGGATAGCCGCGGGGGCCCTTGCTGGTCGCCGTTCTGGCCGCGTGCGGCGTGGCCTGGGAGTATTGCTGGCCGGTATTGCCGTAACCCTCGTTGTCATAGCAGATGTATAAAAAATCCAGATTGCGATCAATGGCCCCCGAGGTGGCGGACAGGCCCATGCCATAGGCCGCGCCGTCGCCGGTCAGCACCACGGCCTGCAGGTCCTCGTCGGGCAGGATGCGCTGTTGTTGCAGCAGGATGTCGAGAGCATCGCGCACCCCCTGGGCGCCGGCGGGGGCCGAGGCCATCGCGGTGTATAGCCAGGAGCCGCGAAACGGGGTGAAGGGATAGACCGACAGCAGGGTCATGCAACCGGCGGCATTGATGAACACGGTCTTTTCGCCGAGCACGTCGTAGATCTGGTGCAGGGACATCAGCCCGCCGCAGCCTGCGCACATCGGGGTGCCGGTGCCCAGCAGGCGAGTGGAGGGCAGGTCTTTCATACGCTGGAAGTGGGTCTCAGTCATGGCCGGTTCCTTGCCCGGGGGGCGCTTCGAGTTCCTGCCGCTCCACCTGGGCGATGGCCTGCAGCTTGCGCATCTCGCGGAGTTCGTCGGCGGTGTATAACAGGCGTGGGCGAGGCGTCTGTCCCTCGCTGACGGCGGTCTGCAGGGTGTGCGCCATCTGGAACAGTTCCTCCTGGCTGATGTCGCGTCCGCCCAGGCCGCCGATAAAACTCACCAGCAGGGGGGCCGCCGGCAGGCCGTACAGGGCGGATGCCACCTCAGTGTGCAGCACGCCGCCCTTGCCCATGGAAATATTCTGATCGACCACCGCCACTGCCTTTTTGTCGCCCAATGCCGCGCGCAGGGCCTGCTCGGGGAAGGGCCGTAATAGCCGGGGGCGCACCAGGCCGATCCGCCAGCCGACATCGCGCAGCCGATCCACCGCCTCCCGGGCCTTGGTGGCAAAACTGCCCATCATCACAAAGGCATACTCGGCATCCTCGCTGCGATAGGTTTCCAGTGCGGCATAGTCGCGCCCGAACTGCTGGCGGAATTCGTTGGCCACGGTGTCGTACACCGCCAGTGCCTGCCGGGCGGCCAGGTGCAACTCATAGCGAAAATAGGAATAGGGTGTGCCACCCAGCACCGCCACCGCCTGACTGCTGGGGGCGCTGGCGCGCAGGCGGATATCGCCGGGCGCAAAGGCCCCCACGTAGCGGGCGGCCTGATCCGCGTCGGGGATCTCCACCGGCTCGCGGGTGAAGGACAGATAAAAACCATCCAGGTTCACGATCACCGGCAGGCGCACCGTGGGGTGTTCCGCCAGGCGATAGGCGATCAGGGTGCTGTCCAGCACCTCCTGACAGGTGGCGCAGTGCAGTTGCAGGCAGCCGCTGTCGCGGGCGGCCAGGATGTCGTTGTGATCGGGCTCCAGGGTCAGGGGCGCGGACAGTCCGCGGGACACATTGATCATCACCAACGGCGCACGCCAGCCGGCGATGGTGTACAGCATCTCCATGCCGTACAACAGGCCCTGGCTGGAGGTGGCGGTAAACACCCGCACCCCGGTCACGGCGGCGGCGCCCGCAGCGGTAATCATCGAGTGCTCGGATTCCAGCGTGGTCATGCGCCCGGGGATCTCGCCACTATCAAACCAGGCGGACAGGGTCTCGATGATCTCGGTCTGCGGGGTGATGGGAAAGGCGGGCACATAATCCACCCTCGCCAGACGCGCCCCCCAGGCCGCCGCGCCGTTACCGGTCAGCAGCTGGCGGGTCATGGGTTTGCCTCGGCGGTTTCGGCTGCCCTGGCCGTCGATTCGGCCACCGCCTCGATGGCATGGGGAGGGCACTGGGCCACGCACACCAGACAGCCCTTGCAGTGGTCAAGGTCAATGCGCGGGTAGCCCTGGTCGTCGACGCTGATGGCGCCATCGGGACAGAATTCACTGCACACCCACCAGCAGCGATTGCAACGCTGATAGTCGATCACCGGGCGCAGGGTGCGCCAGGCGCCCGTCACGGTGAGGGTGCTGGTGAGGCCGGTGTGAATGGTCGGCGCCGAGACGTTGGCCGGCTCCAGCGGCAGCTCCACCCACGCCGGCGGGGTATAGTCACCTGCCTCGATGTCCACGCCTTCCACTACCTCCCGCTCGTGTGTCGCGGCCAGCTCAAAGGCGGCGCCCGCCTGTTGCAGATTCTTCTCCACGATCCGGGGTCCCAGCGCGGCCAGCTCCTCGCGGATCGCCTGTTGCAGGTGTTGCAGGGGGATCACGCCGATCAGGCGCGCCGCCGCGCCCGCGCAGATCGTGCCGAGAAAAGGGAGTTCGCTGCGGTCCTCTCCCTCCTCGCTCACCGGCAGCACCAGCACCTGTCCGTGAATGTTGAGCCGATGATCCCAGGTGCCGGGCGACTCGTGACTGTTGATCAGCAGCAGGGTATGCGGGCCGATGCCCTGCAACACCCCGGCGGCGGGCAGCGCCACCAGCGAGTCGTCGGCCACAATCACCAGATCGGGGCGGGTGATTACACCGCGCTCGTTGATGGGGCGTCGGGCCGCCCGCACATAGGCGAAGATCGGCGCGCCCCGCCGTTCGGCGCCATACCGGGGCGCATCCTGCACCTCATAGCCGCCCAGGAAAAAGGCCTTGCTAAGGATACGGCTGGCGGTCTTCATGCCCTGACCGCCGCGGCCATGGAAGCGTATGCGATACATGCAATTTCCTTTCGATTCCGGTTCGATGCCCGCTCGATTCCCTTTCATAGGCAGGGGCGTGTGACGGATGCCCTGCATCAAGTATAGGTTGTTGCCGCGGCGGCATCGGTGTGTCACGCACCGCCCGGCTTTTTCGTCGCCTCCGCAGCGCATCGTTGACTCATTCTTGTCGCATCCGCATCACAGGTGAGCTTGGACTATTCTTAACAACAGAAGGGCGTAATCACCGAAGTC
>JAVVEP010000029.1:0-27841 GCA_032250735.1 Gammaproteobacteria bacterium | reverse complement strand
GCATGAATGATTCCCATGGCAGGGTGAGCACTCCCTATCCATCAGGCATCGTTGAGTTTGGTGCAATGGTGGGCAATGCCCACCCTACGTCTGAAGGGCGTAATAACCGAAGTCGCATGAATGATTCCCATGGCAGGGTGAGCACTCCCTATCCATCAGGCATCGTTGAATTTGGTGCAATGGTGGGCAATGCCCGCCCTACGTCTGAGTGGGTAGGGCGCAATAACCGAAGGGCATTGCGCCGCATTTCACGAGACAAATCACAAAATAAACAGGAGAGGGTGTAATGGACAGCAAATCAAGGATGATATTGCAGGTGGGTGCTCCGGATCCGGAGTTAACCACTTCGCCGATTATGGAAGAGCTGGATGAGGATTTCGAGATTGTCGCCCAGGAGGTGGAGGAACTGCCGGACTGCTACTTTAACAGCAGCCGTTTTCGCAACGGGGAATATGTCTGCAGTGGCAGTGGTGAACTGCTGCACTGCGCCCACGGCCTGTGGGTGCGCGAGGGAAGCTGCGACCCGGACAATCTGTAGCAGCAGCTAATAGAGAGAACCAGGCTGCACGGTTAAGGACAACCAAGGAGACAGCATGGCCATCATCGGCATCGATCTGGGCACCTCGAATTCCGCGGCGGCGATTCTGCGCGGCGGCCGACCCGTCATCATCCCCAGCGCCGAGGGCATCAGTCTCGGGGAAAGGCTTTTCCCAGTTATGTCGCCATCACCAAAGACCAGCAGACCCTGGTCGGCGAGCCGGCCCGGCGTCAGGCCAGCGCCAATCCCGAAGGCACCGTCAGCGGCTTTAAGCGCATGATGGGCCGGCGGGAAACGATCCGCCTACAGGGCCGCGATTTCAGTCCGGAGCAGCTGTCAGCCTTCCTGCTGCAAAAGATCAAACGCGATGCCGAGGCCTTTCTTGGCGAAAAGGTTGAGCAGGCCGTGGTCACCGTGCCCGCCTATTTTGACGACAACCAGCGCAACGCCACCAAGGATGCCTGCCGTATCGCGGGGCTGGAGGTCGCACGTCTGGTCAATGAGCCCACCGCCGCGTCACTGGCCTATGGCCTGGACCGTGGCGGCGAGGATCTGCGTATCGCGGTGGTGGATTTCGGCGGCGGCACGCTGGATGTCACGATCATGGAATTCGGCAGGGGCGTGTTTGAGGTGCGCGCCACCAGTGGTGATACGCAACTGGGCGGTACCGACATGGATCAGATCCTGCTCGATGGACTGGTGGCGCGCTTCCAACTGGAATCGGGGATTGATCTGCGGGACGACGCCCGTGCCATCGCGCGCCTGCGCGAGGCCGCCGAGGTCGCCAAGATCGAACTCTCCGCCAGCACCACGACCCATATCAGCCTGCCCTACATCAGCGCCGTCGCCGGCGAACCCCGGCACCTGGAGCTGGACCTTGGTCGCACCGAGCTGGAGCGTCAGGTGCAGGGCGTAATCGAGCGCTGTCGGCCGCCCGTTGAACAGGCGCTGAGTGATGCCGGCCTCACCCCCGGCGAGGTGGATCGCATCGTGTTCGTCGGCGGACCCACCCGCATGCCGGCGGTGCGCCAGTTCTTTGAGACGCTGTTCGGGCGGGCGGCGGAGATGGGCGTTGATCCCATGGAATGCGTCGCCAGTGGCGCCGCGATTCAGGCCGGGGTATTGAGCGGTGAACTCGGCGACATCGTGCTGGTGGACGTGACGCCGCTGAGCCTGGGAGTGGAGACCCTCGGCGGCGTGGCGACCCCGCTGATTCGCCGCAACACGCCCATCCCGGTAAAACATACCGAGACCTTTACCACCGCCGCGGACATGCAGAACGCCGTCACCATTCACGTCTATCAGGGCGAGCGGCCGATGGCGAGCGACAACACCACCCTGGGTGAATTCAATCTGGACGGCCTGCCGCCCGCCACGCGTGGCATTCCCAAGATTGATGTCACCTTCGACATCGACGCCAATGGCATTCTCAACGTCACCGCCAGAGACCAGGCCATCGGGAAATCGCAAACCATCACCATCACCGGCTCGAACCGCCTGCGGGAAGAGGATAAGCAACGCATGATCCATGAGGCGGAAGCATATGCCGCGGCGGATCAGAAACGCCGTGACGAGGCCGACACGCTCAACGCCGCGGATGGCCTCTGTTACCAGGGCGAAAAGATGCTGGCCGAGTTCAGCGACAAACTGACCGATGAGATGAAAGGCCGAATCGAGAAGGGCCTGCGCGACACCCATCGCGCACTGCAACAGAAAGACGCCAGCCTGGCCAAAACACAGGGCGAGGCGCTGGGCAGACTGCTGAAAGAGGCCGGGGTGTCGATCTACGCGCAGACGCCGGGGGTCGAGGATGTCTACAAAGAGCACAAGTATGAAGAAGAGCCGCGCGACGCAGGGCCCTTCGGTTCGGGCCCCCGGGGACATGTGGTGGACGCCGATTACGAAGAGAGCCATTAACGCCAGGCTGTCGACCTGTAACCATAACTATGTCCTCCACCACACAGCGCGATTACTACGAGGTGTTAGGGCTGACGCGTGACGCCGACCAGAAGGCGATCAAAAATGCGTTTCGTTCCCTGGCCCTGAAATACCACCCTGACCGCAACAAGGCGCCGGACGCAGAGGAAAAATTCAAGGAGATCGCCGAGGCCTACGGCATCCTCTCCGACCCCGACAAGCGCGCCCGCTACGATGCCGCCGGTTTCTCCGGCGTCGCCGGCTTCAGCGCGGAAGACCTGTTCGCCAACATCGACTTCGGCGACATCTTCGCCAACACCGGTTTCGGCATGAATTTCGGTGGCAGCCTGTTCGGCGATCTGTTCGGTCGACAGCGCCGGAGCCCCGTGCGCGGCAAGGACCTTGAGGTGCAGCTGCTCGTAACCCTGGAGCGGATTAACAGCGGCGGCAACGAAACGGTTCGCTTTACGCGGCTGGTCAGCTGTCCCGTCTGCCACGGTTCGGGCGCCAGGCCGGGGACCGCCCCACAGACCTGCAAAACCTGTGGCGGCAGCGGGCGCAAGGTGATCACGCGCGATGAGCCGCAGGCAAAGGGCCACGTCCACATTCAGCAGATCACGGCGTGTCCGGACTGCCACGGCAGCGGGACGGTGATTGCAAAACCCTGCAAGCAATGCCACGGCCGGGGCCAGGTCGAAAAACAGGAAACCCTCAAGGTGTACATCCCCCGGGGCATTGACGAGGGCACCTCGCTACGTATTCAGGGCCATGGCATGCCCGCCGAGCAACCGGGCGCGCCCGCAGGCGATCTATTTGTAGTTGTGCGCAGTGCCCGGGACGCGCGCTTCGAACGCGCCGGCGCGGATCTGTGGCGACAGGAGACCATTCCGGTGGTCGATGCCGTACTGGGCACCCGGATAAAGGTGCCGACCCTGGAGGGTGAAGTGGAGGTCACCATCCCCGCAGGCTGTCAGCCCAATGAGGTGCTGCGCCTGCGCGCCAGGGGGCTACCCGGTTTCAGGGGCAAGGGGCAGGGCGATCTCAATCTGCGCATCCAGATTCACATCCCCGAACAGCTCTCCAGCGCGGAGCGCGCCCTGTACGAACAACTGCGTGCCCGGAGATTCACGCAGAAATCGTCACCCACACCGGAACACAGCTTGTCACACACGCCACAACACACGCCAGCCACGCAATCGGCGAATCACGCTTCACAACACGCCACCGAGAATCCGACACCGCAACAGCACAGACACTGGTGGCAGAAATACTGGTGACAAAAATGCGGGCGATAGAAACCGTTGCGCTAAATCGTAGTGAGCCTGTCTTCAACTATACTGAAAACCCGTCATCGGAGATTACGCCAGGCAAAGGACGCCGACACTGTGGCCCGATTCAAACATATCCGTTATGCCGGCCTGACCCTGCTCATGGTGTTTTTCTGCGGGTCGTTGGCCAGCGCCGCCCCCAATCCGCTGGACCGCCATGTGCTGCTGCTGACGGTCGATCAACCCATCGGCCCGGCCACCGATGACTATATCCAGCGGGCGCTGGAGACGGCGGCCCGCCAGCAGGCCGCGTTGGTGGTGATCCGCATGGATACCCCGGGCGGGCTGGACAGCGCCATGCGCGACATCATCAAGCACCTCATCAGCTCCGCCGTACCCGTCGCCACCTACGTCTCACCCAGCGGGGCGCGGGCCGCCAGCGCCGGCACCTATATCCTCTATGCCAGCCATATCGCGGCCATGGCGCCGGGCACCAACCTGGGCGCGGCAACCCCGGTGCAGATCGGCGGCCTTCAGCCACCGGCCCCCGAATCGGCCCCGGAATCGGCACCAGGGAAAGCCGGAGACAAGACGCAGGCCCCGACCGAGGTGCCGCAGAAAACCGCCATGCAGAAGAAGGTCATCAACGACGCCGTGGCCTATATCCGCAGTCTGGCGGAGCTGCGCGGGCGCAATGCGGACTGGGCGGAAAAGGCGGTGCGCGAGGCCGCCAGCCTGCCGGCCAGCGAGGCCCTGTCGCTGGGGGTGATCGATATCGTCGCCACCGGCATGGGCGACCTGCTGCAACAGATCGAGGGCCGTAAGGTGCTGGTCGCCGGGCAGAACCGCCGCCTGCAGGTGACCGGCCTGCCGGTCCGGGAGTTGGCCCCGGACTGGCGCACCCGACTGCTGAGCGTCATCACCAATCCCAATGTGGCCTATATTCTGATGATGATCGGGATCTACGGACTGATCCTCGAGTTCTCCAATCCCGGCGCCATCGTGCCCGGCACGGTGGGCGCGATATCGCTGCTACTGGCCCTGTATGCCTTCCAGCTCCTGCCCATCAACTACGCCGGCATCGGCCTGATCCTGCTGGGGGTGGCGCTGATGGTGGCGGAGGCCTTTCAGCCGAGCTTCGGCATCCTCGGCATCGGCGGGGTGATCGCCTTCGTGTTCGGCTCCATTATCCTGCTGGACACCGAGGCCCCCGGCTTCGGCATCAACCTCGCGGTGATCGCGCTGTTTGCCCTGCTCAGCGCCCTGGTCTTCATCATCGTCATCGGCATGGCCATCCGGGCGCGACAGCGCAAGGTGGTGAGTGGCCTGGAGCAGTTGCTGGGTGGCGAGGCGAGTGTGCTCGGCGACTTCGACCAGCAGGGCATGGTCGCCATCCACAGCGAGCACTGGCGGGCGCACACGCAAACCCCATTGCACAAGGATCAAATCGTCAGGGTTACCGGCCTCAAGGGCCTCATCCTTGAGGTAGAACCGGTCGAGCCACCTCATCAGGAGAAAAAGTCATGACTGCCTATACCCTCTATTTCGTCCTCGCCATCATCGTGATGTTCCTCAGCTCGGCGATCCGCATCCTGCGGGAATACGAGCGGGGCGTGGTGTTCCTGCTCGGCCGCTTCTGGAAGGTCAAGGGGCCCGGCTTCATCATCATCATTCCGCTGGTCCAGCAGATGGTGCGGGTCGACCTGCGCACCATCGTCATGGACGTCCCCAGTCAGGACGTCATCTCGCGGGACAACGTCTCCGTGCACGTCAATGCCGTGGTCTATTTTCGGGTGATCGAGCCGGACAAGGCCATTATCCAGGTTGAGAACTTCTACGAGGCCACCAGCCAGCTGGCCCAGACCACCTTGCGCTCGGTGCTGGGCCAGCACGAGCTGGATGAGATGCTGGCCGAACGGGAGCGGCTGAATGCCGACATCCAGGACGTGCTGGACAAGCAGACCGACGCCTGGGGCATCAAGGTCATCAACGTCGAAATCAAGCATGTGGATCTGGATGAGAGCATGATCCGCGCCATCGCCAAACAGGCCGAGGCGGAGCGCACCCGGCGCGCCAAGGTCATCCACGCGGAGGGCGAGATGCAGGCCGCGGAAAAGCTGCGCGAGGCGGCGGAGATCCTCGCCCGGCAACCCACCGCGCTGCAGTTGCGCTATCTACAGACCCTCACCGAGATCGCCGGCGAGCGCTCCAACACCATCGTCTTCCCCCTGCCCATGGACCTGGTGGAGTCGCTGCTCAGCGGCAAACACAGTTCGTCGTCGTCGACGTAGGTGTAAGAAATCCAGACGGCATTCTGTGCCGGCAAACGCGGCGCAGCAAAAACCTCCCCACGTCCCGTTTGGCAGCACCCCTTCTGCCGGACCGGACAATCCCCGTTAGCCCGTGTTTTGCCTGATATCTCGCGTTTTTCCCCCACTTTTGCCCGGATCGACCACTGCTGCCCGATTCTGTAAAAAATTCCCACACAGGCCCTAAAGTAATCGCCCGCAGTAACCGCTAGGTTTGAAAACTGGTAGTTGTGTGGTTTGTATTGACAGGGGTGAGCGATGACAGGCAAGCAGGGGACAGGCGCGGAGGCTCTGCGCATTTGCTGTGGCGAGGTGCTGGACATCACCAGCGTGGCGGATTTTCGGCTACAGCTGCTGGAGGCCTTAACGACCAAGCAGCCTGTCGAGCTCGATGCCAGCGGGGTCGAGCGCGCCGACACGGCCGCCCTCCAGCTGCTGAGCGCCTTCATGCAGGACGCCCACTCCCAGCAACAGACGGTGCACTGGAAAGACCCCTCACCGGCCCTTCGCCAATCCGCGGCACTGCTCGGCCTATCCCCCTTTTTACAGCTCGAATCCGTCCCGACCTAGCCGCGAGGCCGTCTGGGGCACAGAAGACATTTAGGAGAACACGATGGCGAACATCCTGGCAGTAGACGACTCCGCATCCATGCGGCAGATGGTGGCCTTCACCCTCAAGGGGGCGGGACATCAGGTGACCGAAGCCGCCGATGGCCAGGCCGCACTGGACGTGGCCCGTGGTCAGAAATTCGACCTGGTGCTGTCCGACGTCAACATGCCGCGCATGGATGGCATCACCCTGGCGAAGGAGCTGCGCAGCCTGCCGGCCTACAAATTTACCCCCATCCTGATGCTGACCACGGAAGCGGGCATGGACAAGAAACAGGAAGGCAAGGCGGCGGGCGCCACCGGCTGGATCGTCAAGCCGTTTAATCCCGAGCAGCTGCTGGCCACCATCAAAAAGGTAACGGGTTAATCCTATGACCATCGACATGGAACAATTCAAAGTCACCTTCCTGGAAGAGAGCCTCGAAGGCCTGGAGATCATGGAGTCCGTGTTGCTGGAGATGCGCCCGGGTGAGGCCGACGCCGAGGCTATCGACAATATCTTTCGCGCCGCGCACTCCATCAAGGGTGGCAGCGCCACCTTCGGCCTGGATGCGATCGCCAGCTTTACCCATGTGGTCGAAACCCTGCTGGATGAGGTCCGCAATGGCGAGCGCGCCGTTACCCAGGAGGCCATCGTCCTGTTTCTGAGTTCGGTGGACTGCATCCGCGAACTGCTCAGCGCCGATCAACACGGCGAGCCTGTGGATCAGGAGCATATCAACCAGGTGAAGGCCGGCCTCGACAAGATGCTGGGCTCCCAACAACCCAAACTGGTGGCCGCCGCGCAGCAGACCGCCGCCGCCTCCACTGCGGACCAACCGGGTGGCACCGGCTGGAACATCTATTTCAAACCCTTCCCGGCCATGCTGCAATCCGGCAACGACGTGGTGCGCATGTTCCGCGAGCTGGCCGGCCTCGGCGAGCTACAGGTCGCAGTGGATATGGACGGCCTGCCGCCGCTGAGCGAACTGACACCCGAGGAATCCCATCTCAGCTGGAACCTTAGCCTCAGCGGCGCGGTGGACAAGGCCGCCATCGATGAAATCTTTGAGTGGGTGGATGACGACTGCACCCTGGAGATCACGCCACTGGCCGGCACAGAAGACTCAACAATTGCCGTTAGCAATGCCGGCGAACAGAACCCGCACAACGACAGCGGCCTGCAGGCCGTTGATCCCGCCGATGACCGCCGCAGCAGCGAGGATCGCCGGCAGACCGATAACCGCCGCAAGACATCCACCCCGGAATCCTCTTCCATTCGCGTCGGTATCGACAAGGTCGATGCGCTGATCAACATGGTCGGCGAGCTGGTGATCACCCAATCAATGTTAGGCCAGCTGGGTGAAGACTTCGACATGAGCCGGGTGGAAAAACTCAAGGACGGCCTCGCCGAACTGGAACGCAACACCCGCGAGTTGCAGGAAAGCGTGATGCGCATTCGCATGCTGCCGATCAGTTTTGCCTTCAATCGCTTCCCGCGCATGGTCCACGACCTTAGTGCCAAGCTCAACAAGAAGATAGAACTCACCATGTCCGGCGAGCAGACCGAGCTGGATAAAACCGTGATGGAAAAGATCGGCGATCCGCTGGTGCATCTGGTGCGTAACTCCATTGATCACGGCATCGAGTCACCCGCAGTGCGCCGCGCCGCCGGCAAACCCGAAACCGGCGTGGTCAGCCTGAACACCTATCACCAGGGCGGCAACATCGTTATCGAGATTACCGACGACGGCGCCGGCCTGAATCATGAAAAGATTTTCGCCAAGGCCGTCGAACGCGGCCTGGTCGGTCCCAACGATGTGCTGTCCGAAGACAAGATTGCGGAACTATTGTTCCAGCCCGGCTTCTCCACCGCCGATGTGGTGAGCGACGTGTCGGGTCGTGGTGTCGGCATGGATGTGGTCAAACGCAACATCATGGCACTCGGCGGCGGCGTCGAGGTGAAGTCCGTGCTGGGTGAGGGATCGACCTTCACCATCCGCCTGCCGCTGACCCTTGCGATACTGGACGGCCAGCTGGTGCGGGTCGGCGATCAGACCTACATTATCCCGCTGATCTCCATTGTCGAATCGCTGCTGGTGAACAAGAAGAACGTCAACAAGATCGCCGGCAAGGCCGAACTGTATCAATTGCGTGCCGATTACCTGCCCGTCATTCGGCTCTACGAGACCTTCGGCATCGAGCCCGACAATCGCACGCTAGATAATGGCCTGCTGGTCGTGGTCGAGGGTGACGGCAAGAAGGGCGGCCTGCTGGTCGATGAGCTGCTGGGCCAGCAACAGGTTGTGATCAAGAGTCTGGAAACGAATTTCCGCCGCGTAGAGGGACTCTCCGGGGCCACTATTCTGGGTGATGGCACCGTCGCGCTGATCATCGACGTGTCGGGCGTGGTACGCCTGGCCTCGGGTGACGGGGATCACTCCGCCGGCGGCGCAGTGGCAGCGGCCTGAGATAACACAGCATTTAATAAACGGTTTCAGGGCGCGGATTAAAGCGGCCCTTAAAAATTGACGCAGCACAGGCGAAAGCAAGAGGAGCAGGTCGATGGACGCAGCAAAAAATATTGCGCATGACATTCAGCAGGGCATGGAATCGGACGGAGACCAGTTTCTCACCTTCATGCTCGCCGGCGAAGAATATGGCGTAGACATTCTCCGGGTGCAGGAGATCAAGGGCTGGGACTCGGTAACGCCGATCCCGAATACCCCGGATTATATTCGCGGCGTGATCAATCTGCGCGGCACCATCGTACCGATTGTTGACCTGCGCCGTCGCTTTCATCTGGAGGCGGTGGAATACGGCCCGATGACGGTGGTGATCGTGCTCCGCGTCGAAGACCCCAATACCGGCAATAGCCGCGTGATGGGCCTGGTGGTGGATGCGGTGTCCGATGTCTACAACGTACCGGAAGAGTCCATCAAACCGGCGCCCGATTTTGGCAGCGTGGTGGATGTGGATTTTGTAAAGGGACTGGCGACGCTGGAAAACGCCATGGTGATCGTGCTGGATATCGATCGTCTGCTCAACGCCTCCGAGATGGCCGTTGTTGAGCGTGTGGCGAAATAGGGCAGGCGCATTGTGATGCCACAGTAGTACGCATTTGTACTAACGGGAAACAGACCTCACGTGAAGTAATGTGCGGTAACGAAAAGTAACGTGAAGTCATTGGAAGCAAAGAGAAACGGAGCGTAATGAAGGTGATCGCGGTAATCAACCAGAAAGGTGGGGTCGGCAAAACGACCACCGCCCTCAACCTGGCACATGCCCTGGCCCTGGCAGGCCAGCGCGTGCTGGCGCTGGATCTGGATCCGCAGGGCCACCTTGGCGTCGGCCTCGGCGTGTCGGAAAGGAATGTGCCGGGCATGGATGAGATCCTGCTCGACGGCGAACCACTGACCGACTACATCGTGCACACCCGCAACAAGCTCGACGCCATCCCCGCCGGCCCCGGCCTGGCCAATATGGAACACGTCAGCGAGGGCGGCACCCAGCGCGGCATGCGCCTGAAAAAGGCCCTGGCGCCGGTGGCCGATGACTATGACGTGGTGATGATCGACTGTCCGCCCGCGGCAGGCCTGCTGGGCATGAACGCGCTGTTTGCGGCCGGGGATCTGGTCATTCCGGTGTCCAGCGATTTTCTGGCCCTGCACAGCCTGACCCGATTGATGGAGACCCTGCAATTTGTCGAACAGACCTGCAAGCGGACCCTGCGCAAACACCTGGTAATGACCCGATACCAGAAACAGCGGCGTCTGGCCCGCGAGGTGCGCGAGAGTCTAGAGGAACATTTTCCCGGGCAATTAATGAAGGTCTCGATTCGCGAAACCGTGGCGCTGGCCGAAAGCCCCAGCTATGGCGAAACCATTTTTGAATACAAGGGCGCCGGCAATGGCGCCGATGACTATCGCAGGATGGCCGCAGAACTCACCACAGAAAGGTGGCATTAACAATGAACACTTATACAGACACGGCTGCGGTGCAGTCCGCCCCTTCAGAATCAAAACCCCGCAGCGGTGAATGTCCACTGCGTGGCATCGCGAAAAGTGTGCCGGCCCAGCACGTAAAAAAGGGGCTATTGGCAATCTACATGACGGTAATGATGGACGTTTTTTCACACTCAAGCTGGAACGGCTGGTAACGGAGATATAACGATGGCCCCTACGAAAAAAACAAAAATGGGCGCAGACCCGTTGGCATGGATGAAGGATGGCGACAAGCCGCCGGTTGCAGAAGTGAAAACCAAGCCGGTGGAAAGGCGGCGTACACCCCGGGTGAAAAAGCCTGAGCCGGGTTTAAATGTCGAGCTGCTGGAAGAGACCTTTGCGGCCCTCGCGCCACAGGGCGAGGCGCTGGTGAAACGTTTCTATCAGGAACTGTTCGCGCGCTACCCCGGGGTGAGGCCGATGTTCGCCAACACCAGCGTGGCGGAACAGGAAAAGAAACTGCTGGGCGCGCTGGTGCTGGTGATCAACAACCTGCGCAAACCCGAGGCGCTAGGCCCCGCCCTGACCAGCCTGGGTGCAAAGCATCACGGCTACGGGGCAAAGCCGGAGCACTACACGGCGGTGGCGGAAACACTATTAGACGTTATGGCGGAATTTGCAGGCGATCTCTGGACCGAGGAGGTACAGGGCGCCTGGACGGATGCTTTGAATACTGTCGCAACCACGATGCTGGCGGCGAAACATACTGGCAACACCCATATAGAGGACAAGACAATGGTAGCGAGCAAAAAGGTAGTGGAAGGAGGCATTCGTGATAACGATCAGATCATCCGCATGCAATCCGCGGTAGACGGCGCAATGACGGCGATCATGATGATCGACCGGGATTTCAACATCACCTACGCCAACAAATCGACACTCGATCTGATGAAAAAGCACGAGGCCACCATGCGCTCGGTGTACCCCGGCTTCAGGTCCGATGCCCTGATCGGTTCGAACATCGATGCCTTTCATGCCAATCCTGCCCATCAGCGCCAGTTGCTGAGCAATCCCAATAACCTGCCATACAAGACCGACATCCAGGTCGGGCCGCTGAAATTCTCACTGAATGTGACGGCGCAGATCGACGCCGCCGGTAACTACATCGGCAATACCCTGGAATGGGCCGATGTCACCGATGTTCGCGCCAAGGAAATCGAGGTGTCACGCCTGCAGTCCGCGGTGGACGGCGCGCAGGCCAACCTGATGATCTGCGACGCGAATCTGGTGATCACCTACTGCAATCCGGCGGTGATCGAAATGATGCGCCCGCGTCAGGCCGAGCTGCGCCAGATCTGGCCCGGCTTCGATATCAACACTCTCGTCGGCTCCTGTATTGACGTCTTTCATAAAAACCCGGCGCATCAGCGCGCCCTGCTGAGCGATCCCCGCCGCTTGCCCGCCAAGGCCGAGATGCGGGTCGCCGATGTGGAGTTTGAGGTCAATGCCACCATGATCACCGGACCCAATGGCGAGTACATGGGCAACATGGTGGAGTGGCGAGACATCACCGAACAGAAAGACGCCGAGCGCCAGATCCAGGGCATGATCGAAGGCGCCGTCGCCGGTCAGCTGAATAACCGCATCGATGTGGATAAATACGTCGGCTTCCTCAAGGGCCTGGGCGAGGGCATCAATAACCTGATGGACGCCGTGGTGGAACCGGTGCAGGAAACCAGGCGCGTCATCTCCGGCCTGGCCGAAGGAGATCTGACGCAGAGTATGGACGGAGAATTCCAGGGTGAATTCGCCGAACTGCGCGATGCCGTGAACGCCACCATGAACAAACTGATGAGCATGGTCACCGAGATCGGTACCGCCAGTGGCACCATCGCCTCGGCGGCCAATGAGATCTCACAGGGCACCGCCGACCTCAGCCAGCGTTCCGAGGAACAGGCCTCGTCGCTGGAAGAGACCGCCTCCAGCATGGAAGAACTGACCGGCACGGTACGCCAGAATGCCGACAACGCCCGCGAGGCCACGCAACTGGCCAGCGGCGCACGCGATGAGGCCACCAAGGGTGGCGAGGTAGTGGGCAAGGCGATTGCCGCCATGTCGGAGATCAACTCCTCCAGCAAGAAGATCGCGGACATCATCGGTGTCATCGATGAGATCGCCTTCCAGACCAATCTGCTGGCCCTGAATGCAGCCGTGGAAGCGGCCCGCGCCGGTGAACAGGGTCGCGGCTTCGCGGTAGTCGCCGCCGAGGTGCGCAACCTTGCACAACGCAGTGCCTCGGCCGCCAAGGAGATCAAGACCCTGATCAACGAGAGCGTGGAGAAAGTGGGCGAGGGCAGCAAGCTGGTCGATCAGTCCGGCGAGACCCTGAGCCAGATCGTCAACTCGGTGAAGAAGGTCAGCGACATCATTGCCGAGATCGCCTCCGCCAGCCAGGAACAGGCCAGCGGTATCGACCAGATCAACAAGGCCGTGGTGCAAATGGATGAGATGACCCAGCAGAATGCGGCATTGGTGGAAGAGGCCGCCGCCTCCAGCGAGGCGATGAACGATCAGGCCGCCGCACTGGATGACCTGATGGGCTTCTTCAACACCGGCGACAACAACCGTCGCGCAGCGGCTCCGGTACAGCGTGGCTCATATCGTGATTCACAGCGTGATTCACAACGAGGTTCACATCGTGAGCCACAGCGCGGCTCACGCCCCAGTGCCTCGGCCAGACCGGCGGCGCCCGCGCGTCGTCGCCCAGCACCGCGCAATGACGATAGCGATGGCGAGTGGGAGGAGTTCTAGGCCGCTACTCGCACATTAACCAACGTCCTTAGGGTGCCCTCGGGGCTAACTGTAAAAAGCCCTTAGGTTATCCTTGGGGCTTTTTTCTTACTACGGAATACGATTCATGCCAGACAACAGAGCGCTGCAACTGGACTCAGGGCAGGCGCGCGAGTTCAGCTTTACCAGAAAGGATTTCCAGTTTATCCGTGAGCTGGTCGCGGAGCGCACCGGCATCATGCTCTCGGACAACAAACGCGATCTGGTCTATGGCCGACTGTCGCGACGCTTGCGCGATTTGCAGTTAGCGACCTTCCGCGAATACTGCCAGCTGCTGGAAAAGGGCCACGACGACGAGATGGTGCAGTTCGTCAACGCCATTACCACCAATCTGACCTCGTTCTTTCGCGAGGATCACCACTTTGAGTTTCTCGGCAAGACACTGTTGCCGAATATCATGCAGCAAAAGACCCAGGCAAACGCCGAGCGCCGTATCCGCATCTGGTCGGCGGGCTGTTCCACCGGCGAAGAACCCTATTCCATCGCCATGGTGGTGAAGGAGGCGCTGGCTGCGACGAAACAGGGCAGGGGCGAAAGCTGGGATGTGCGCATCCTCGCCACCGACCTGGACACCAAGGTGCTGGCCAAGGCCAGCAACGGCGTCTATGAGCAGAACCGGGTGGAGGGTATGACAAAATCGCGCCTGCAAAAATGGATCAAAAAAGGCAGCGGCGATAATGCGGGAAAGGTGCGCATGTCGCCCGAGCTGCGGGAGCTGATCACCTTCAAGCAACTCAACCTGATGAACGACTGGCCCATGAAGGGCCCGTTTGACCTGATCTTCTGCCGCAACGTGGTGATCTACTTCAACAAGCCCACCCAGCAGGTGCTGTTTGACCGCTATGCCGACCTGCTCGGGCACGATGGCCATCTGTTTCTCGGACACTCGGAGACCATGTTCCAGAAAACGGAACGCTACCGCCTGATCGGCAAAACCATTTATCAGAAAGAGAAATAGACGCGCATGACATTGTTGCCCACCCACGATCAAGGTCTGTACTGAGCATGGCCAATCCGGCCCACTCGGAAGAATTGCCGCGCGCGCTGAACGGCTTTGCGCACATCAAACGCTACTGGGACAAGTCCAACGACACCCTCGTCGCCAAGATCCTGCCCGGCGAGCTGTACGTGACGCGCCATAATGAAATGATCACCACCGTATTGGGCTCGTGTATCTCCGCCTGCATCCGCGACCCCTATGCCGGCGTGGGCGGGATGAACCACTTCATGTTACCCATTTCCAAAAACGTCGGCATCAAGGACAGCGACGCGGCGCGCTACGGAAATTTCGCCATGGAGCACCTGATCAACGAGATCCTCAAGAATGGCGCGCAGCGCAAAAACCTCGAGGTCAAACTGTTCGGCGGCGGGCGGGTGCTGTCGCACATGACCGATGTCGGCAAGCGCAATATCGAGTTCGCCCTGGAATACATCCGCCTCGAAGGCCTGACCCTGATCTCCGACGACCTCGGCGACATCTTTCCGCGCAAGATCCAGTACGACCCCATCACCGGCAAGGCGCGCATGAAAAAGCTGCGCACCATGCACAACCGCACCGTGGCCGAACGCGAAGTGGCCTACATGCACGAGATCGACCTGGCCCCGGCCTCGGGCGATATCGAGCTGTTTTGATCGCCAACCGCAACTCACCGAGTCCCTGATTGATGAGCAAGATCAAAGTCCTGATTATCGACGACTCCGCCCTGGTACGGCAGATGCTCACCGCGATGCTCAACAGCGCCCCCGACATCGAAGTGATCGGCGTCGCCCACGACCCGCTGATGGCCAGGGAAAAGATCAAGGCGCTGAATCCCGACGTCCTCACCCTGGACGTGGAAATGCCGCGCATGGACGGCCTGACCTTCCTCTCCAATCTGATGCGCCTGCGCCCCATGCCCGTGGTGATGGTCTCATCGCTCACCGAAAAGGGCGCCGACATCACCCTGGAGGCGCTGGAGCTGGGGGCCATCGATTTTGTCTCCAAGCCCAAGACCGATCTGGCCCACACCCTGGAAAAATACGCCGACGAGATCATCGCCAAGGTACGCATCGCCTCCCAGGCCAGGGTCAGCGCCCTGAGCCGCGAGGTTGCGGGCCCAAAGGCCTCCACCCGCCTCTCGGCCGACGCCATCCTGGCCAAAAAGGCCCACGCCCGACACTTCAGAACCACCGACCGCATCCTCGCCATCGGCGCCTCCACCGGCGGCACCGAGGCCATCAAGGAAGTGCTGCTACGCCTGCCGGCCGACACCCCCGGCACCGTCATCTCCCAACATATACCCGCAGCCTTCAGCGGCCCCTTCGCCGCCCGCATGGACGGCCTCTCCGCCATGACCGTCTGTGAAGCGACCGACGGCCAGCAGATCGTCACCGGCCACGTCTACATCGCCCCCGGCAACCGCCACCTGCTGGTCGAGCGCGACGGCGCCCGCTACATCTGCCGCCTCAACAACGGCCCCGAGGTCAACCGCCACAAACCCTCGGTCGACGTCATGTTCCGCTCTGTCGCCCAAAACGTCGGCGCCAACGCCATCGCCGTCATCCTCACCGGCATGGGCAACGACGGCGCACAGGGCATGAAAGAGATGCAGGAGGCCGGATCCCCCACCATCGCCCAGGACGAAAAGACCAGCGTCGTCTGGGGCATGCCCGGCGAAGCCGTCAAACTCGGCGGCGTCGACCAGATCCTGCCCCTGCTCAAAATCCCCGAGGCCGTGCTCAAACTCATCGCCAGGAAATAGCGCGTAGCGGCCCAATTCTGGCCGCAGTGGTTGATAAACAAACGCAAGCCAATCCCAGCCATCAGCAAAGCCGCCACTCCGTCAGCTAAAGCCCGACAGCGCCTAGCAGTAGACCCCCGCAGTAGAAGGGTAGTGAGAAAAGCAGGCTAAGCCCGTGATCCGCCACCAAATTCAACTCCCAATTTCCCCGGACAGACGGTACAATCCCCACCGTCTTCAAACCGACACCGCCCGGGTGGTGAAACTGGTAGACACAAGAGACTTAAAATCTCTCGATCGTAAGGTCGTGCCGGTTCGATTCCGGCCCCGGGCACCATCTCCAAGCACTATCTCCCGCCATACCCCGCAATAAACCACCCCCAACACCCTCCCGTCTCTGCGCAGACCACGGCCCAGCATGCCGGGCAAAAACCCGCCGCGTGTAGGGCATTGCCTACAGAAAATAGGGGTTACTTGTGACAGTATATGGGTTGAGGGTTGAGGGTTGCGGGTTGCGGGTAGGGGGTTCGGGGAGGGCTCCGGGAAGGGGGTTGGAAAGGGATTAGGGCGAGAGATTTAGGGCAGGGAATGCGCTTGTAGGGCCATCAGCACCGGCAGCCCCAATCCCAAAGCTATTGCACTTTCGAACTGAAGTGTTCAACACCATAATAAACCATTGATTTCACTGGAATTATGTTTCTCGAATCGATTTTCGATCATATTAAAGAGCATTATGAATGGCCGAAAATGGCAATCGACAAAAAGTAAAGGGTCGACGGGTGATTTTTAAGGTGGAACCGCATTACAGGGTGCGTTTTCTCTCAACATAAAATAATGAACGGTTTCAGATATCGTCTCTAAGACGAGGCCTACTTAAGGGGTTTATAAAATGACCATCAAACATATGAATCAAACTGCATGGCTTTTGGGACTGGGTTTATTGTTACTCAATCTATCCGGCTGCGGCATCAATAATATCCCCACGTATGATGAAGAAGCCAAAGCCAAGTGGTCACAGGTATTGAATACCTATCAGCGTCGTGCCGATCTGGTACCCAACCTGGTGAGTACGGTCAAAGGCTTTGCGGCGCAGGAAAAAGAAGTGCTCACCGCGGTGGTCGAAGCCCGTTCCAAGGTAGCGGGCATGAAGGTCGATGAATCGCTCATAAACAATCCGCAGGCATTTCAGGCATTCCAGGAAAACCAGGCAGCATTGAGTTCAGCCTTGTCACGGTTATTGGTGACGGTAGAACGGTATCCAGAACTGAAATCTTCGCAAAACTTTATTACGCTGCAAAGCCAGTTGGAAGGCACCGAAAATCGTATTGCCGTTGCCCGACGGGATTATATCGAAGCGGTAAAACGCTATAACACCGAGCTGCGAACGATTCCGGGCAAGTGGTGGAAAAGCTTTCTTTACCCCGAGAGTGAACCGATGGCGAACTTCACGGTAGAGGAAGCAGTGCAACAGGTCCCTGAGGTGAAATTCTAGTCGTGATTTCTCGCGACTACCATCGTCGGTGGGTACAGCTTCTCGCTATAGGCGTTGTATTCTGGCTGTTTGCGACCGGCCTGCAGGCGGCTCCGGATTTCCCCGAGCTGACAGGGCGTGTCGTTGATACGGCCAACCTGTTGTCCAATGTGGACGAACAGCAACTGACTCAACAGTTAAAGGCACATGAAGACAAGACCACCAACCAGGTTGTTGTCGTCACGCTGAATACTCTGCAGGGCTATGATATTGCGGACTACGGTTATCAACTGGGACGACATTGGGGGATTGGTCAGGCGGATGAAAACAATGGTGTATTACTCATTGTAGCGCCAAATCAACGCAAGACCCGCATCGAAGTGGGGTATGGGTTAGAAGGCACACTGACCGATTCCCTGTCGAAACAAATTATCGATTATGAAATGATCCCGCGCTTTAAGAAGGAAGATTTCGCCGGCGGCATTAAAAATGGAACCGCCGCCATTACTGGCATTTTGAGTGGGTCGATTGATGCAAAGGCCTTTAAAAAATCTCGGCCTGTTAAGAAGAATTATTTTCAAAAAATGATCGGTTTTATCTTTATCACATTAATTTTGGGTTTCTTTTTAAAGGCGTGGCTTGGGATTTTTAAATCATCCATGGTTGTGTTCGGTGGCAACCTTGGTATTGGTTATTTGATGAGTGGTCTTGAATTTGGTTTTCTGGTCGCGCTGGCGTCGACGGTGGTCCATCTATTTAATAACATCGATGGTGGACGTGGTGGCAGATTTGGCGGCGGATATTATGGCGGAGGGTATGGTAGTGGTGGCGGCTTCGGCAGCGGTGGCTTCGGTGGGGGTGGTGGTTCATTTGGGGGCGGCGGTGCCTCGGGAGGATGGTAATGACACGTTTGCTCACAGAGGCAGATAAAGCGACCGTTAGTGAAGCCATCAAACAGGCCGAACTCCGTACCACCGGTGAGTTGATCACGGTGATTGCACCAGCGAGTGATGATTACTGGTTTATTCCAAGCCTATGGGCATCACTGATTGCCTTAACGGTACCAGCCATATTCATACTGATAGGGACCTGGTGGGATACCACAACGTTGTTCTCCATTCAGATCGGCACATTCCTGGTACTGGTGACGCTTTTCCGGATTCCCCTGTTAAAGTACGCACTGGTACCGAAAAGTATCAAGCACCTGCGTGCCTCACGTGTCGCAAGGGAACAGTTCTTTTTGCAAGGCCTGCAAAACACAGAAGGGCGCACGGGTATCCTGCTGTTTGTATCGGTGGCGGAACATTATGTGGAAGTGATTGCCGATAAGGGGATCAACGATAGAGTACCAGAAGGGACATGGGATAAGGTCGTCCGTGACTTTGTTTTAAAAGTAAAAGAAAAACAACACATGCAGGGATTTGTTGCCGCAATTGAAGATTGTGGAAATATATTGGCTGAACATTTCCCGGCTCAGGCCGGCAATAAGAATGAGCTTTCCAATCACTTAATCGAACTTTGATGCATTGAATGATCGTTGATGGTGAAGGGCGGTGTCCGTAAAACGAGAGTTGGCGGACGTACTCAAGGCTGATGAGAAGATACTACACGCCGGCCTTGTGCTATATAAGTATATTTAAAAAACACCGTAATTTTGGGACACATGGAAAAAGTGATGGGACAAGAGTCTTTAGAAGAGCCCGAGGTTGTGGATAAGTCAATTCGCATTCAGGCGGTATTTTCACCAAAATTCAATCTGGCATTTTTTCAAAACTCGGTGCCTGTATTGTTAGAGTTGGCTTTGATCAATGATAGTGATCAAGAACTAAGCGACTTAACCTTAACGCTCTCATCTACCCCTTCCTTTCTCAAAACAAAAATCTGGCATATTGATGCCGTCTCTCTAGGGAAAAAGTTTCATATTTCAGTTCGCGATTTGCAATTAGATAGTGGTATGTTAGGGCGATTGAACGAGTCTGAAACCATACAAGTCTCGGTAACCCTAACGTCAAAAGATGAGCCTATTGCGGATTGCGAACAAGTCATCGACTTGTTGCCACGAACCCAATGGAGCGGCATCGGGCATATGCCGGAAATGATCGCAGCCTATGTTCAACCCAATGATGCGCAGGTGGAGCGGTTACTGAAAAAAGCTGCAGCCATCCTTCGCCACTACAAAAAAGACGCCGCCCTGGATGGCTATGCCGGTGGCCCGAAAAGAGCCTGGGAATTGGCTTCTGCTATTTGGGCGGCAATTGGTTCCATGGGGTTGGATTACGCCCTCCCGCCGGCAAGTTTTGAACGCACCGGCCAGAAAGTCCGAAATCCGGGTCAGGTAGCTGATGCCGGGCTTGCCACATGCCTGGATAGCACATTGCTGATTTGCGCAGCCTTGGAGCAATGCGGTCTAAATCCTCTCATTGTGTTTACCCAGGGACATTCATTCGCAGGCGTTTGGCTTAAAAGCGAGGAGTTTTCTACAGTGGTGGTGGATGATGTCACCGCGTTAAGAAAGCGAGTAAAACTGAAAGAGTTGGTTGTTTTTGAAACCACCTTGCTGACAAAACGACCTTGCCCAGCCCTTAAACGAGCCATCGAACAGGGCGAAAAACAGATTGCTGAAGAGGAAGAGCGCAAGTTTGAAATGGTGGTTGATATCCGCCGGGCAAGATTACAGCGTATCAAACCGCTGGCAAGTGATGAGACTAGAAGTACACCATTGGCACAACAACAACACGAGGAGCAGGAAGCTGTATTTGATGAGGCCCCCGATCTCCCCGATGATGAGATTCGCAGAACTGAAGAGGCATCAGGCAAGCCACTTGATCGGCTCGATCTTTGGCAACGCAAATTATTGGATCTCTCTTTACGCAACAACCTGCTCAACTTCCGTGCCAGTAAACGTGCGATCACGCTCGACGCCCCTGATCCCGGACAATTAGAAGATCGATTTGCGGATGGCAATACCCTCAAGCTTAGGCCGCGCCCTGAATTGATGAATGGTTCTGATATGCGCGACCGCAGCATTCATGAATCAAGAACTCAGGAAGATCTTTATCGTGAACATGCGCTTGATGCATTACGCCGCAATGAAGTGCATGTGCCGATCAAGGCGGACGAACTGGATGGCCGCTTAACCGAGCTTTATCGAACTGCCAGAGCCACACTTTCAGAAGGTGGCGCGAATACCTTGTATCTTGCCGTGGGATTTCTCTCCTGGAGCCGTGATGACAAGGACGACAAACGTTATCGTGCCCCGTTGATTCTTATCCCTATCGTGCTTAATCGTAAAAGCATGCGTGAGGGGTTTAGCCAGACCCTGCATGATGATGAAGCACGCTTTAACCCAACCCTGGTGCAGATGCTACGCCAGGATTTTGAACTTGAACTACCAGTCGCTCAGGGTGAGTTACCTAAAGATGACCATGGATTGGATATCCATAAAATTTGGAGACAAGTATCCCAGGCCGTAAAAGAGATTAAAGGCTGGGAGGTATCGGAAGAGGTTGTTCTTTCCACCTTCTCCTTCGCCAAGTACCTGATGTGGAAAGACCTGGTTGATCGCACCGATCAGCTAAAACAAAACCCGGTGGTACGTCATCTGATTGAGACGCCACGTGATCCTTATCTGAGCACGGTCAGTTTTCCCGATCCCAAACAGCTGGATCAACTTCATGGACCCGAAGAAACCTTCTGCCCACTAGCGGCAGATTCATCTCAGCTTTCAGCGGTGATGGCGGCGGCCAAGGGCAAAAACTTTGTTCTGATCGGCCCACCAGGTACCGGCAAAAGTCAGACCATCGCTAACATGATTGCCCAGTGTCTGGCAGAGCAAAAAACCGTGCTATTTGTCTCTGAAAAGATCGCCGCACTGGACGTGGTCTATCGCCGTCTACGCGATGTAGGACTGGGCGATTTTTGTCTGGAGCTGCACTCAAGCAAGACGCGTAAGTTGGATGTACTGCAACAACTGGGTCGTGCCTGGGATTCCAAAGGCGGCATTGATGCCAATGAGTGGAACAGAGAGGCTGGCAAGCTTAAAGCCCTGCGTGATCAGCTTAATGGCTTTGTCAGGCAGCTTCATTGTAAACGGCATAATGGTCTGACAGCATATCGCGCTATCGGCCAGATTGTCGCCGGTCAGGAGATTGCAAAACTTGGTCTGCAATGGCCCAACATGGATGCGCATGATGTTGATGCCTTGGATCGGCTACGGGCGTTGGCAGACCGCCTGGATGTGAACGCCAGTGAAGTGGGTAAAATTGCCGATAGCCCATTGGCGCAAATATTCCACGATGATTGGTCTCCCCATTGGCAGCAGGAAATCATTCAGACAGCCCAGCAGCTGGTACCTAAATCGGGACAACTGGAAACCTCCGCAGAGTCTTTTAGCAAGGCGCTGGGTTTATCTGTAAGCAATCTTGACGAGCGCAGTCGTCATGGTTTATCGCTACTGGCAAACACCTTGCCTAAGGCTGCCGGTTACGATTGGCGTTTTGTATTGCGTCCCGATGTCCGCCGTTTGATGGACGATCTTGAAAAAGGCACGCAATACATCAAACAGCATCAACAGACCTTCCAACAACTCTCAGCGCCTTATCGAGAAGAGGTCATCCAAATTGAAGTGGATGGCTTGAATGAGCAGTGGCAAAAGGCAGGGAAAGCTTTTTGGCCTATGAGCTGGTTGGGTAAACGTAGCGTACAAAAAGTACTGGCCGGTTTTATTCAGGGTAAACATCAAATTGACGTGGCCGCAGATCTGGAGAAAATAAAACAGCTTAAAGGACTTGAGGCCAACATTTCCGAACTGGACGACCTTGGTGCTAAAACGGCAGGTTTGTGGAATGGTCTTAAGACGCGATTGGATGAGGCTGCGCAAGCGCAGCAATTTCATCAAGCCTTGTCTGAATCGATTGCCGCTCTAGCAACAGATGCAGACACACTCACCGCAATAAAATCGGCAATGGAAAAACTGCTGGGTGATGGCAATGCCTTGCTCGATGCCGCAGGGCCAGTCACTGGTGCAGGTAACCATTATCTCAAGGCATTGGCAGCGTTCAATACTGCCCTGGATGGATTCGCCTCGAAAGCTGGCGTCACTGTCGCTGAGATGATGACAAACGCCGGCGATAGTCCAGCTGGAATTGCCGAGCTCTGCACCGCTATTCCACCCATGGAGCCCAAACTCCATGCCTGGTGTGCATGGCGCAAGGTCCGTAAAGAGGCCGTGTCACTGAGGCTGGAACCGTTGGTCGTGGGCATAGAGCAAGGCCTTGTTGAGCTGGGTAATGTGCAAGAAGCCTTTGAGGCGGATTATTGCCGCTGGTGGCTCAATAGCATGGTTGATGGCGATGAGGTATTGCGTGGGTTTGTTTCCGCCGAGCATGAAAAGCGCATCGCTAATTTCAATGAACTGGATGATCGTTTTACCCAGTTGACCCAAAGTTATATCCACGCCGGATTGTGTGCCGACCTCCCAGATCAGGACAGCGTTACCAAAAGTTCGGAATGGGGCATTCTTCGTCGAGAGATGCAGAAAAAACGGGCCCACAAGCCCTTGCGTGAATTAATCGGTTTAATGCCTGGCACCATCACCAAACTGACGCCTTGTTTGTTGATGAGTCCGCTTTCCATCGCCCAATACCTTTCAGCAGAAACCGCGCTATTTGATTTAGTGGTATTCGACGAAGCATCACAAATCCCTGTTTGGGATGCCATCGGTGCCATTGCCCGTGGCAAACAGGTGGTGATGGTGGGCGATCCAAAACAGCTACCTCCCACCTCATTTTTTAATCGTGGCGAATCGGGCGGCGATGATGATGTTGATTCAGATGTAGAGACCGACTTGGAAAGCATTCTGGACGAGTGCATCGGTGCCAACCTGCCTACACTGAATATCAACTGGCATTACCGCAGCCGTCACGAAAGCCTGATTGCCTTCTCTAATCATCGCTACTACGGTGGTGAATTGGTAACGTTCCCATCGCCGATAACAGATGACCGCGCTGTCAGCTTTCGTTGGGTAGAGGAGGGTGTCTATGAGAAAGGTGGCGCCAGAATCAATAAACCCGAAGCAAAGGCCCTGGTTAATGAAGTGGTGGCCAAATTACGTGACAAACATTTTCAGGCATCCAAACACACCATTGGCATCGTTACTTTCAACTCAGAACAACAACGCCTTATCGAAGACTTGCTCGACGAAGCACGCCGCCAGCATCCTGACATCGAACCCTATTTTTCCGAAGATGCACTAGAACCGGTGTTCGTCAAAAATCTTGAAAGTGTTCAGGGTGATGAGCGCGACCACATGTACTTCTCTATCGGCTACGGCCCGGATGTTACCGGCAAGGTCTCAATGAACTTCGGCCCCATGAACAAAAGTGGCGGCGAACGCCGTCTCAATGTTGCCGTAACCCGTGCCCGGCACGCATTGCGGGTTTTCTCCAGCTTACGCCCCGAACAGATTGACCTGTCCCGCACCCAATCCATGGGTGTCAGGGATCTTAAGCACTTTTTGGAATTCGCAGAGCGTGGTGCCCGTGCACTAGCAGAAGCTGTCACCGGCTCGATTGGCGACTACGATAGTCCATTCGAAGAAGCAGTAGCAGAAGCCTTAAGACGCAAAGGCTGGCAAGTACACTCACAAGTGGGCGTCTCATCATTCCGCATCGACCTGGGTGTGGTCGACCCCGATGCACCCGGCAGATACCTCGCCGGTGTCGAATGTGATGGTGCCACCTACCACCGTTCTGCAACGGCCCGAGATCGCGACAAAATAAGAGAACGGGTATTGCGTGGTTTGGGTTGGGAGATTGCTCGCATCTGGTCCACTGACTGGTGGCACGACGCCGCAGGTGCGCTCGACAAAGTACATACAGAGCTGGAACGTCTACTAGAACAGCAACGGGCCAAACACGTTGAAAGACATAAGATAGAAACGGCCGTTGTTGAGAAAACGAATGTACCGAAAACGATCTGTCCAGCTCAACAAGAAGATCTAGTTGAAGAAGCAACTTTAAAAGTCGCCAGCTCCGTTTATGCACGTAACAACGCAAGCATTGAGCCAGAGCAGAAAACAGATCAGCTGATGTTTCATGATGCTGATCCCGCCTCCGTAGTCACAGACGTCAATCCAGATACTTTCTTTAATGCTGAATATGATGCAGCTCTGCAAACCATGATTGCCCATGTCATCGAAATCGAAGGCCCCGTGCGTGATGACGTACTCGCCAAACGCATCGCCCGCGCCCACGGCTGGGTACGTACCGGTAATCGAATACGCGACAGAGTGTTTCAAATTGCCGAAAAGCAATATCCGATTACCATCGAGGAGGTCGGGCGATTCTTTTGGCCAGAGGAGATTGATACGAGTGAATGGCAAGTATTTCGTTATTCGGAAAATGGCAGACGACCGGTGGATGAGATTTCAAGCCAAGAATTAAATGCATTAGCCAGACATGCACATCAGAAGTGTGATTCGGTAGATGACAGCGTTTCGGAAATGGCTCGTTTGATTGGGGTTCGGCGGGTGATGGAAGAGGTTAGGGAGAGGCTTGTAAATTGTATCTCAATGAATAGAGGGAAATGATGAGACATATTCCAGGCATAGTATGTTGCGAATGTATGACTGGTTCTTTATGTTTCGATTATTTGAAATTTTAATTGTAGATTGATGTGATGCACAGGCGTTAAAAACAATGAAAAAGGAACCACGTCTATTGGATCCGTCTATGATCCCATCTGTACTTTGGTGTCAGTCATCAGATCTATTGGAGTTGCCGAATGACTTGTCAAAAGCCTACGTAGATATTGTGGATGCCTATGATTTGCGTGATTTGGGTACACAGCGTGATTCAAATAGAGGTCCAGTCGGAGGGTTGACAAAGGAAAGTGCAGAACAGCATTTCGCACAGGCCTTTGATGGTTCAGCGGCAAGAGCTCTGCTGGCGGTGTTAGATCCAAAGCACGAGGCCGGCACAACCTCGAATACCTTTATCCGGTGCACTGCGGGCAATACTATTAGCCTGACTGATGCACCGTGCGGGGCAGGTGCTGCTGCATTTTCATTCCTTTGTGCATTGGCAGAGTTGAGAAAACAAAAGGTGTTACCGCGATTACCACTTGATGTTCACTTCATAGGTGCTGAGTTATCTGATCATTCTCGAAATTTAGCCAAAGAGATGCTTGAACGATTGACGCCAGCGCTTACTGAACAAGCAATCTTTGTAACTTCACAATTCATTAGCTGGAATGTTTTAGACCCTATGAGCACCACTGATTTGGTGTCGAGGTGTGTACGTACTTCTTCTGACTCATCAAGCAAGTTGCTTGTTGTTGCTAACTTCAACGGTTTCTTAGAAAAAGACAATAAGAGAGAATCAGCCAAAAAACAGTTAGACGAGCTTTTTCGGTATGCATCAGGTGAACAAAGCTTTGCTGTATGGATTGAACCAGCCATGAACGAAGCTACGACATCAGGGGGGCTGCTTCCTTGGTTGCACAAGCAGTTTACGACTGTTTGGAAAAGGTTTGGAAATTACAAATTCGATCAGGATGGACAAGACCTAATATATGTTTCAACTGCTCGCTTTAAATTGCCGCTACTTCCATCGGAAACCAGCCGAGTAACTCTGGCTGTGATGCCGATCGAACTCAAACGGTCATCATGAAAATTAGGCCAGGTACATTTGCCATCCGTGCCGTGAATCAATACCGGCGGCGAGATGTGCTTTCCTATCTAGGGCTTCGTTACTATTTGGAGAATTCTGCCACACTTACAGATCATTGGGCACGAGATGTCGCTGTTGATCTGGTACTCCATCGGACCGACCCCGGTTACATGAGAGCCAAACATTTTAAGGGCGTTAATGCTAATGGTTCGATTAGTCACCGGGAGATGTACCTTCCAGGACCAAATGAAGCACTTGCTGAAGCTGTTCTGATAAGCGAATGCGCCAATATAGGCAAGGCGTTTTCACTTCACAAGCGCGTGTTCAGCTATTTGCCAGTGGAAGATAATGATCTTTCAGGAGTGTTCTCGCGCTACATGAATGGGCTAAAAGATCGTCATGCAGCTATATCAGCCGTTTGCCGAGAACAACCAAATGCAGTTGTTCAGTTTTTCGATATCAAACGATTTTATCCTTCAATAAAGACTGAAATTGGTCATCGGGTATGGGAGGAAGCATGTAGCAAGTCAGGCTTGTCTTCTCGCTTTCGATCGCTCGGTGAAAAACTACTTTTTGATCATGGCAGTACAAATCAGAATGAGCCTGGCAGGATTCTAACAGGGCCTATGTTCAGCCATCTTATAGGGAATCTTGTACTCGCCAAGGTCGATGAGGCACTTGCGACAGCATCGGCACAATACTTCAGGTATGTGGATGATGTTGTGCTTGTTGGTTCGGTAGAGGAAGTTTGCAGTTCATCTGCTCTTTTGCATAGCCTTTTGAGAGATCTGGATTTAGAACTACATGATGAGAACTCAGATAAAAGTATGAGTATCAGCCCATTAGAGTGGCTACACGGAGAGCATGACTTCGCGGATAGTAGACAGCCAATCTCATGGATGACGCTAGTCGGCGATTTAAAGCGACTTCTACTTTGGCACCCTGAGAAGGCAGTTGAAATACGAAATTCTTTGTTCAACGAAGGGTTTCGTATGCCATTGCCCGATTACACAGGTGCGGTAAGAGACAGACGATTCGTGGCTAGGTCACGCGATCTGATTCAAAGGCAGTGGTTCCAAAAAGTTGTGCGTAAGATTTCACCTGAGAGTGTTTTGAATCAGGCGCGGATGCTCCGGTCTCAGTATGATCAGAAGCTTTGTCAATCGCTTGACCAACTATCTCAGGTAAGTGGCTTTGCCGCCAAACGTGTTTTGCCTAAAGCAAGATATTGTATTGGTCGTCTTGCATATCTGGCGACACCTGATCGATTGATTGAGCTTTCGAAGGTTTCCTCGGAAATTCCTGCGTTCTATTTTCAATCGGAAGTAGCTCGAGCAGTAGGTACAGGAGAAATTGATAGGGTTATTTCGCTTGGTACTAATGCGGCACAAGCTGTTGCTCAGCCGCTTCGTATGGCGAGTGGGAATGTAACGCTCGCTCGCGAACCTGAAACAACTGTTGAGATTCAATCGTTGGCCATTTTCTCAATGAATGGGGTGCATGTTGATATTGACCTGAATCCGTAACTTAAAGCCCACCAACAAAGCATTTGATGCCGTATTTTGCA
>JAVVEP010000028.1 GCA_032250735.1 Gammaproteobacteria bacterium | reverse complement strand
CGCTTGGAATGATATGGGAAGAGCGAATGCTCTTGAGAAGTTACGGATTCAGGTATTAGCCAGTTTTTTAGTCAGTGAACGAAGCAATCACCAAACAAGCAGCCATTAAAAAGATTATGAACATACTCGATCTGCCCACCACCCCCTACAGTGATCAACAGCCGGGCACTTCCGGCCTGCGCAAGAAGGTCGCGGTTTTTCAGCAGAAAAACTATCTCGAAAACTTTGTGCAATCCATCATCTCGGTCGCCAGCGGGCTCAAGGGCGGGCTGCTGATTGTGGGCGGCGATGGACGCTATTTTAACGCCCAGGCAACCCAGATCATTCTCAAGATGGCTGCCGCGAATGGCATTCAACGTGTCATGGTCGGTCAAAACGGCCTGTTATCAACCCCGGCGGTGTCGCACCTGATACGAAAATATCGGGCCGCCGGCGGCATCATCCTGTCGGCCAGCCACAACCCCGGCGGGGTGAATGGTGACTTCGGCATCAAGTTCAACATCAATAATGGCGGCCCTGCCCCGACCACATTCACCGATGCCGTCTATGAAAAAAGCAAGACACTGCATGAGTACCGTATCTGCGAAGGCGAAGATGTCGACCTGAAAAAACAACACACCTGTTATATGGGCGACATGCAGATCGATGTGATCGATCCGGTGAATGACTATGCTGACCTGATGGAAGAACTGTTCGATTTCGTGAAAATAAAGGCGCTGTTCAAATCGGGCCTGCTATCCATGTGTTTTGATGCGATGCATGCAGTGACGGGACCCTATGCAAAGGAGATCTTCGGCAAACGCCTGTCGGCCAGCGTGAACGCCGTCATCAATGGCATACCACTGGAGGATTTTGGCGGTGGACATCCCGACCCGAATCTCGCCCATGCCCAGGCACTGGTTGCCCGCCTGAACGCGGGGCCCGGCGCGCCGGGATTTGGCGCCGCCTCCGATGGAGACGGTGATCGCTACATGATCCTGGGAAAGAAGTTTTTTGTGAATCCCAGTGACAGCCTGGCGATCATGACCGCCAACGCCCATCTGCTACCCGGCTATGCACAGGGTATCCGGGGTGTGGCACGCTCGCTACCGACCAGTCGTGCCGTCGACAAGGTGGCGGATACGCTGGGCATCGAATGTTATGAGACACCCACCGGCTGGAAATTTTTCGGCAATCTGCTGGACGACCGACGCATCACGCTATGCGGCGAGGAAAGCTTCGGTTCCGGCTCAGACCACATTCGTGAAAAAGATGGCATATGGGCCGTGCTTTTCTGGCTGAATCTGATCGCTGTTAAACAGCAGACCGTAGAGGAGATCACCCGCGCCCACTGGCAGCGCTTCGGCCGGCATTACTATACCCGGCATGACTATGAGGCCATCGACAGCCAGCAGGCAGAGATGCTGATCAACGACCTACGCAGCCGGTTACCCAGCCTGGCGGGAACCGAGCTGGCGGGCCGAAAAATAATCTTGTCCGATGATTTCAGTTATACCGATCCGGTGGACGGCGGTGTGTCGGCACACCAGGGTATCAGGGTGATATTTGACGATGAGTCACGTATTGTATTCAGACTCTCCGGCACCGGCACCGAAGGCGCAACCCTGCGTGTGTATATCGAAAAATATGTCGCCGACAGCCATCAGCATGACATGCCCACGCAATCGGCACTGACTGACCTGATTGAGGCCGTACAATCCTTGTCGAACATCAAGGCCATCTGCAACCGCGATGCGCCCGATGTCATCACCTGAGCACCGGCCTCCAGGCATTCAACTCCTGGACATTCAACTACTAGGCATTCAACTTCCAGATATCGTCGTTATATTCGGCCATGGTGCGATCGGTCGAGAAATGCCCGCTTGACGCCGTATTGTTGATGCTCATTTTGATCCATGCTGCCTTGTCACGATAAGCCTGTGACGCCCTGTCCTGGGCGTCAATATAACTCCGAAAATCTGCCAACGTCAGCCAGGGATCACTGGGGGCCAATAACGAGGCGATGATGTCGTCAAAGATGCCCGGCTCAAAAGAGTTGAAATGGCCGCAACATAAAAGGTGCAACACCCTCTTCAGGTCCTCATTGGCATCGACAAAGGATTGCGGCTGGTAGTTATGTCGCAAGGCTTCTACTTCATCCGCCTTCATCCCGAACAGAAAAAAGTTATCCGCGCCTACAGCATCATATATCTCGATATTGGCGCCATCGTAGGTGCCGATGGTCACAGCGCCATTCATCATGAACTTCATGTTACCTGTGCCGGAGGCCTCTTTACCGGCCGTTGATATCTGCTCGGACAGATCCGTGCCGGGGCAAATGATTTCCATCTTTGTTACGCCGTAATTTGGAATAAAGGCCAGTTTCAGCCTGTCCCCGGTCTGTGGATCGTTATTGATAACCGCGGCAATATTGTTAATCAGCTTAATGATCTGCTTGGCCAGATGATAGCCTGGAGCGGCCTTGCCACCGATCAGCACACAGCGATTTGTCCAGTTTTCGGTGTCACCGCGCTTGATCCGGTCATACAGATGGACGACGTGCAACACATTCAGGAGTTGCCGTTTATATTCATGGATGCGCTTGACCTGCACATCAAACATGGACTCCACATCAAAACTGATGCCACAATCCCGCAGCACCAGCTCGGAAAGACGGCGCTTGTTTTCCTGCTTTATGGAAAACCAGCGTGCCGTGAAGTCCTCATCATTGATATATTTTTTCAGATCGCTGACACGGTTAAAATACCGCTTCCATTCCTCGCCCAGCTTTTCGCTAATCAATGCGCTCATCCTGGTATTTGAATGGGACACCCAGCGGCGCGGTGTCACGCCGTTGGTTTTGTTATTGAATTTCTCGGGCCACAGCTCGTAGAACTCCCTGAATAGACCGTCGATCAATAGCTGAGAGTGCAAGGCAGCAACACCGTTGACTGAAAAACTGCCGACAATCGCCAGGTAGGCCATACGCACATAACGGGTCTGGCCTTCCTCGATGATCGACATTTTTATCTGTCGCTCCGTATCACCGGGCCACTTCAGCGCCACCTGTTTGAGAAATTGCGCATTAATCTCGTAGATTATCTGCATCAAACGCGGCAACAGTTTTTCAAAAAGGGCGACCGGCCATTTTTCCAGCGCCTCTGGCAACAGGGTATGGTTAGTATAAGCCATCGTCCGGCTGGTAGTTGCCCATGCCTCATCCCATGACATATCTTTTTCATCCATCAACAGACGCATCAGCTCAGGGATCGCAATCGTAGGATGGGTATCGTTTAGCTGAAAGACATTTTGCGCATGAAAGTTGCTGTAATCATCACCCTCATAGGTTTCCCACATGCGCATCACATCCTGCAGGCCGGCGGAGGCGAGGAAATACTGCTGTTTTAGCCTCAGCTCCTTGCCGTTCTCGCTGGCGTCATTCGGATACAGCACCATGGTGATATGTTCTGCATCATTTTTGGATTCGACGGACTCCGGATAACTGCCGGAATTAAACTCGTCCAGATTAAACACATTGGTCGCACTGGCCGCCCACAGGCGCAAGGTGTTTACGGTGTTGTTTTTGTAACCCGTCACCGGCACATCGTAGGGGATGGCGAGCACATCGGCGTTGCTCACCCAGGAGAAATAGACCTGTCCATGTTTATCGGTGATCTTTTCCACATGACCACCAAACTTTATGGTCTGTGAGAATTCTGGCCGCTCAAGCTCCCACGGATTTCCATCCCTTAGCCAATGGTCCGGTTCTTCCAGTTGATAACCATTTTCGATTTCCTGACGGAACATGCCGTACTGATAACGGAGGCCGTAGCCCACTACCGGCAGTCCGAGCGTTGCGCAACTGTCCATAAAGCATGCGGCCAGACGGCCAAGACCACCGTTGCCCAGGCCGGCATCGTGCTCCGCACTGCGGATATCTTCGAGCTCGAGCGCAAATTTATTCAGCGCCGACCTTGTTTCTTCATTGACGTCCAGATTAAGAATATTGTTGGACAGCGAGCGCCCCACCAGAAACTCCAGAGACATATAAAATCCTTTCCGCTGTCCCTTTTGTTCGTACCTTTGCCAGGTGTCGTGCCAGTGGGTCATGATCCGGTCACGGATCGTATAGCATAGGGCCGTGTATAAATAGGACGGGATACAACCGGAAAAATGCCCTAAATGATGCGTCAGGTAACGCTCAAAATCATTGGCCAACGACTCGCTGTCGGTCGGCAGTTTTTTCATTATCGGAAGACTGGTGCTGCAAGAAACAATATTGTTCGCCATAACTTTTACCTCTGATACAAAGCCATGAAGTGTGATATTTTTTTCATAGAGCTATCACTCACATCAGACCATTTAAAACGCCAGCTCCAGTTACCCTCGGTGGTACCGGGCATATTCATGCGCGAGGATGAATTCAGCTGCAGTAAATCCTGCATGGGAAGCACACTTAAAAATGATACCGATGACATGGCCAATCTAATTACGCTCCAGTACTTATGTTCGATATCCTGATGCGGGATACCGACATAGTCATTAAAAAAGGCCTCATTATAATTGCTCGCGTTCGTTAACCAGCCGAGCGTGGTGTCATTATCGTGAGTACCGGTATAAATAATATCTTCCACATGGTGGCAGTGCGGCAGGTGGGGATTGTTGTTGCTGCCATCGAAGGCAAACTGCAACACCTTCATTCCGGGCAGATTGAAGGACTCCTTCAGCTCAATCACCTGGTCCGTAATGACACCCAGGTCTTCTGCCACCAGCGGCAGACGATGCATCGTGTCAAACAGCTCATCCAGCATTTCCCGGCCCGGCACCTCGACCCATTGACCATTGATGGCGGTCTCATCCTCCTGGGGAATTTCCCAGCACGCCTGTAATCCGCGAAAATGGTCGATACGCACCATATCAAACAGCTTCAGCTGCGATTTCAGCCGCTGCTTCCACCAGTCAAATTTTGATGCCTTCAGGTAGTCCCAGTCGTATAACGGGTTTCCCCAGCGCTGGCCGGTTTCGGAAAAGGCATCGGGCGGAACGCCGGCGATGAATTTCATATCGCCATTTTTATCAATCAGGAAATTTTCCCGCTCCGCCCACACATCGGCACTATCGCGCGCCACAAATATCGGCAGGTCGCCAAATAATTCAACATCATGCCGGCGCGCATAGGCGCGCACCTCTTCCCACTGGCTGAAAAACAGGAACTGCTCAAATATCACCTGCCGAATTTCGGCCTTCAGTTCCTGACCCGCCTCATCGAGACTGTCGGCATTGCGATCACGCAGGCCGTCAGGCCATTCATACCAGGGTCGCTTTTCAAACTTGTTCTTCAGACTGACAAACAGGGCGTAGTCTTCCAGCCAGGCAACATTTTCCTGCATGAAACCCGCCAGCCGGGCCTGCCACTCAGTATTATTCTGCCCATAAAAAAAATGCTCATAAAAAAAATGGCAGGCAAATTTCAGACACTGCGCACGGTACGCGACATCCGTTTTCGGGGTAGCGATCTGGCCTGCGTCCAGCCAGCCCTTGTCGTGCAACCAGTCCAGACTGATCAGCAGCGGGTTACCGGCATGTGACGACAGGCATTGATAGGGCGACCGGTCGTCATGCGTCGGCCCCAATGGCAGCATTTGCCAGACCTTGAACCCATGGGTATGAAGAAACTCGATAAACCGGTAGGCCTGGTGCCCGAAGTCTCCGTTACCAAGGGGTCCCGGCAGCGAGGTAGGATGCAGTAATACGCCGGCGCGACGTTGGCGATTCACCGTGATATGACGTTCTGTTGGGGCCATTTTCTACTGTTTTTTTCCGGGTAACATTGCGCCGCCCATGACGGGTTCTCCTGCGCCAAATGAAAAAGCCTTGGCGAGATAATCGGGCGCCTCCACCTTGAGCAGCTGGTATAAGTTACTGAGGTGCATTCTGTACTGCTCGTCAAAGGTCGCGACCGATTCCGCGGAGTTATATTCGCCAAACCACCAGAACCAGTCAGAACTTTCACAGGTTGCCAACTGCTGCTCGGCAATCAGCAGCTCGTCACCGGTCAACGCGCCCTCGCCTTTCACTCGGTCGAAAACCTGCTTCGCCTCGACCAGCATGTCCCAGGCGCGATTTTTATCCTTTTCACCTATCCAGGTTGACAGTGTTCCATATACCCAGCTGCCCGCCACAACATCCTGCAACACGGCTCTGGCATTATGCTTTTCAAGATACTCGCTATAGGTGGTCAGGTTGATGCCTTCGTGCTGCGCCAGTTTTTTGTAGAGCGCCGATATGAAATGAAATCCGTTTTCCGGGTAATACTCCCAGGCATTTTCCCCATCCAGGATGATTGACACCACAGCATTTTCTTTTTCCGCGCAGGCTTCGGCTATTTCTTCCAGATGGTGAACCAGGTTGGCGACCGCATCATCGGCATGCCAATCCGAATATTTGAATCCAATCAGGTCGGAAAGGCCATCATCCCGAAAAAAGCAGGCGACATCGTTGTCGTGGAACTGATAGGCCTCATGCAAACACTTGCTCACCCTGGTCGATGATTTATGCAATGAATTCCTGAGCACGGTTTCGCCGCTGGCCAACCATTTAATTCCCGTCTCCGCAATCAGCTCAATCGATTCATTACTAATACTACCTTCCGATGGCCAGCAACCTTTTGGTGCCATGCCAAAATATTTCCTGAATGTCTCGATGCCTTTTTGCATATGCCAGCGGCTGCGCTCAAGGCCGCCTGGATATTCAGAAGCAGCAGGCAGTTCCACATCGGGGATAGCCTGTTTGGCCGATGTCAGGTCCAGCAATAACGGCAGGATCGGGTGTGCATAGGGCGAGATGGATAATTCTATGACGCCGGCCTGCGCCAATTTCTTATAGCGTTCGATCAGGCCACCGATCAGCTCGCTGATGATTTCAATCAACAGGTGGCGATCATGCAGATTATAGTTATTTGCCTTTTCCATCAAAGCGCGAATGCGCGGGTCTTTTCTTCTGGATGTTTCCGCCATCCATGCCAGGTGATACCACACCAGAAGATCCGCGAAATATTGTTCGGAGTAATAGACTACTTTTTCCGGCTCATGCAACAGGCCTTGCGCCATCTTTGCCAGCACTTTGAATTCAACGAACCGATCGATCAATCTATGTTTATTGGCGCGCAAACAGGCCCGGGTGATTTCCATACGCCTTTCGGGATACTGCGACACCACCGGATCGGCAAGCGCCAGCAGCAGAGGGTCACGCAAACCCATGCCATGGCGCAGATAGCCGTCAAGCTGTCGTGCATAGTCATCAATCTGTTCAAGCAGAATGGGGGCGAAATTTACCACTGCACGCGCGCCGGGACTGTCTTCCAGGTGCGCCGCCATGTCGACATAATCTTTTATCGAGTGCAAATAGGTCCACGGCAGGTGATATTCGCCATTTCGCATATCGCGGTATTCCGGCTGATGCATATGCCAGTAAAGAACAACATTCAAGGGGAGTTCTTTCTTCGGGCTATCGGACATAGTGAACCACTTGTCCGAACATTTCCGGTGTCACCAGCACGACGCCGGTGGGCGAGACATAAAACCGTTGATTATCATCTTTTTCATTTTTGCCAATAACAGTTCCATCCGGAATTTCACAGTACTTATCAATGACGGCATGATTAATACTGCAGTTCTTACCGATGGTGACATCGGGCAATACCACCGATGAATCGACCGTGGTGTAATTATCGACTGTGACGTTTGAGAAAAGTAATGAGCTCTGAATATGCGCGCCCGATATGATGCAGCCGCCAGAGACCATGGAATCGACCGCCATACCGCGCCGATCATCATCATTGAACACGAATTTTGCCGGCGGCAGCTGTTCCTGATAGGTCCATATCGGCCATTCTTCATCGTACAGATTGAGCTCGGGGGTCATGCCGATCAGCTCAAGATTGGCCTCCCAGAATGCGTCCACGGTACCCACATCACGCCAATAGGCCTGGATATCACTATTGGCATTGGTGAATGGGTAGGCGAATACCCGGTAATTTTTTATGGCGTGCGGGATGATGTCGATGCCGAAGTCGCGGCTCGAATTGGGTGTGTCCGCATCGCGTATCAGCAGTTCAAACAGCAGATCCGTATTGAAGATGTAGATACCCATTGAGCACAATGCCTCGTCCGGTCTGCCTGGCATGGGCGGAGGATTTTCGGGTTTCTCCAGAAAGCTGGTGATGCGCATGTCATTATCAACACCCATCACTCCAAACCCTGAGGCCTTTGCGATAGGGACATCAATACAGCCGATGGTGACATCGGCGTTATTTTCGACATGCTTTGCCAGCATGGCGCCATAGTCCATCTTGTAGATATGGTCCCCGGCCAGTATTAGCACATGCTCGGGGGAGTGCGAGCGAATGATATCGAGATTCTGATAGATAGAGTCAGCGGTGCCTGCGTACCAGGATGCCTCGATCCGCTGCTGCGCCGGCATGAGTTCGACAAATTCGCCAAACTCACCACGGAAATGCCCCCATCCTCTTTGAATATGCAGAATGAGCGAATGCGCCTTGTATTGCGTCAGGACGCCGATTCTTCGAATGCCGGAATTGATGCAATTTGATAGCGGGAAGTCGATAATCCGAAACTTGCCACCAAAGGGGACCGCCGGCTTCGCCCTCCACATCGTGAGCTGCTGCAACCGCGAACCACGTCCACCCGCCATAATCAATGCCAGCGTGTTCCTGGTAAGGTTACTGATAAAACGTGGCGAATTTTTCGCCTTCATCTGCCCATCCTCCCCATTATCGCTAAATGATGCTACGTCGCTGAACGGCTAACGTCCGTCTGGGTAGCCAATTGTTTCCTACTATAACACCCTATAAACCCGCAAAAATCAGCCACACCATAAACTTCGGAGAAATATCCTGTTATTATGTTTTTTGGTGGTAGGCTGCACTTATCTAGTATGCAAAACGTCTAGTATGCAAAATGCGCGAATACCTGAAGGTAATATCTGCCGGTTGCAGCTATCAACCAGCCGGACTCCAGTGTTAGGTTTATATTACACCGAGTATAGAGAATAAACTCACGGCGGATAACAGTGCCGGGGATGGCGGGTATTACAAGTCAGCGACCAGCCTGCCGATAGTGTGATATCGAACAGATCCACCAAAACTAAAGAACGGAAATCATCAAACCTATGCCCCAAAATGACGCACCCTCTGCTGGCAAGGCAAGCGGGATACTGAACGGTTTACAGGATGATCTGAACAGGATTGTGTCAGCCTCTCACCATGCCCCTTCCACCATATTGGGACGGCATGTGTACCCGGAGGGTGAATGTATCCTTGTGTACGCGCCCGGCACAAAGGCCGTGACCATTTCCAGGCATGATATACCAGCCTTCCGGCTTTCGAATAGCGATTTTTTTGTGTGCACCGGCCCACTGGAAAACATCGAACCGCACTATTGCGTGACCCGCATTTTTGACGATGGCTCATCGCGCACCGCACATGACCCCTACAGCTTTGAGCCACAGATCAGCGAATATGATCTGTACCTGTTTGCCGAAGGTAAACACCTGCATATCTACCATATTCTCGGCTCGCACCCGGCGGTTATCGACGGTGTCGCCGGTGTCTGCTTCGCCACCTGGGCGCCCAGTGCCGCGCGCGTCAGTGTAATTGGCGACTTCAACGGCTGGGACGGGCGGCTGCATCCCATGAATGTGCGCGGGGCAACCGGGGTCTGGGAGCTGTTTATTCCCGACCTCGATAGCGGGGAGCTCTACAAATTCGAGATTCGCAACCGGGACTCTGGCGCCATCGTTTCAAAATCGGATCCCTATGCCCAGCAGCTCGAGCTGCGGCCACAGACCGCCTCCGTGGTCAAAAAGGCCTCGACCTTTGGCTGGAACGACGACCAATGGATGGCCGCCAGGGCACACAGTGACTGGCTGCATTCGCCACTCTCCATCTATGAATGCCACCTGGGTTCCTGGCAGCGGGACGCCGATAACGGCTTTCTGAATTATCGCGAGCTCGCCCATCGTTTAGTCGATTACGTGAAAGACACGGGCTTCACCCACATCGAATTGCTGCCGATCACCGAACATCCGCTCGACGCCTCCTGGGGATATCAAACCACCGGATACTTTTCCGCTACCCGTCGTTTTGGTACGGCGGATGACTTCCGTTATTTTGTCGATTACTGCCATCAGCATGGCATCGGCGTATTGCTGGACTGGGTGCCCGCCCACTTCCCCAAGGACGCACATGGGCTGGCGCGGTTTGACGGCAGCGCCCTGTATGAACATGAAGATCCCCGGCGCGGAGAGCACCGGGACTGGGGCACCCTGATCTATAACTATGGCCGCAACGAGGTAAAAAATTTCCTCATTTCGAACGCGGTATTCTGGATGACGGAATACCACATCGACGGCCTGCGGGTCGATGCGGTGGCCTCCATGTTGTACCTGGACTATTCGCGTGAGGCGGGGGACTGGCTCCCCAACCAGCATGGCGGCAATGAGAACATCGAGGCCATCGAATTCATGCGCGAGCTGAATATCGCCACCCATACCCACTTTCCCGGCACCATGATCATGGCCGAGGAATCCACCGCCTGGCCCCAGGTGACCCGCCCCACCAACCTCGGGGGGCTGGGCTTCAGCATGAAATGGAACATGGGCTGGATGCATGACACGTTGAGCTACTTTTCCAAGGATCCGGTGCATCGTCACTACCATCATGACAGCCTGACCTTTGGGCTGTTATACCTCTTCACCGAAAATTTTATCCTCCCCTTCTCACATGATGAGGTGGTGCATGGCAAGAGCTCGATGCTGTATAAAATGCCGGGCGACGAATGGCAGCGCTTTGCCAACCTGCGGCTGCTCTATACCTACATGTTCACCTATCCCGGCAAGAAACTGCTGTTTATGGGCTGTGAATTCGGCCAGGGCAGTGAATGGGATCACGACAAAACCCTGGACTGGTATGTCCTGCAATACGCACAGCATGGCGGCATCAAAAAACTGGTGACCGACCTTAACGGCCTCTATCGGCAACAGTCCGCGCTGCACTTTTATGACTTCGACCACATGGGGTTTGAATGGATTGACTGCCATGACAGCGACCAGTCCGTGTTGTCGTACCTGCGCAAGGACGATCATGAAACGCTCATCATCGTGCTCAATTTCACGCCGGTGATCCGTAACAACTATCGCATCGGGGTGCCCGCCACGGGACGCTACGAGGTCATCTTCAATTCGGACTCAAGCTATTATTCGGGCAGCAACGCCGGCAGCGAGATATCACTGCACAGCGAAGAACTAGCCTGGATGAACCGCCCCGCCTCCCTGGTGCTGACCCTGCCCCCGCTGGCCGGGCTGATCCTCAAAAGGGTGTCATGAGCAAGGTGCTGTATATCAGCAGTGAGGCCTTTCCGCTGATCAAAACCGGCGGACTGGGCGACGTCGCCGGCAGCCTCCCCCCCGCCTTGCTGAAAAAATCGCAGGACGTGCGGCTGCTGCTGCCCGCCTATCCCGAGGCCCTGAGCAGGCTTTCACGCACCAGACTTCTGGCCGAAACTACCTATTACAATCAGCCGGTGAAGATCATTGAGGCCCGACTCCCGGGCAGCAAGGTCAGCGTCTGGCTGGTGGATTGTGCGGCGGCCTTTGATCGCCCCGGCGGCCCTTATGCCGATGAAAAGGGACAGCCCTGGAAAGACAACGCGCTGCGTTTCGCCATCTTCTGCCAGGCGGCGACCGACATCGCCCTCAACCGGCTGAAGCTCGACTGGACGCCGGAGATCGTACACTGCAACGACTGGCAGACAGGCCTGGTGCCCGCCCTGCTGAGCCTGCACGCCAGCCGGCCGGCGACGGTGTTCACGATTCACAATCTTGCCTATCAGGGCCTGTTTGAGCGCCAGACCTTCACCGAGCTGCAACTTCCCGAAGTGCTGTGGCACATGGACGGGCTGGAGTTTTACGGCCAGATGTCCTTCATCAAGGGCGGCCTCGCCTATGCCGACAAGATCACCGCGGTCAGCCCGAATTACGCGCGGGAAATCCTGCAGCCGGAGTACGGCTATGGCCTTGACGGTCTGTTGCAACACCGGCGCAAGGATCTTTCCGGCATCCTTAACGGCATTGACGAAAAGTACTGGAACCCCGGCACCGACAACTATTTAACCCAGAAATACAATCGCCGGACGCTCGGCAAAAAGCCGTTAAATAAAATCGCCCTACAACAGGAGCTGTCCTTACCGGCTGACACTAGCCTCCCCATGATCGGCATGGTCAGCCGCCTGGTCGAGCAAAAGGGTTTCGATCTCATCCTGCAGGGCCTGGAGGCACTATTAAAGAAGGACGTGCAGCTCGTCATTCTTGGCAGCGGTGAACCGCAGTACGAAATACCGTTGGCGAAACTGGCGGCCCGACACCCCGACCGCCTGAAGGTGATCGTTGGCTACAACGAGCCGCTGGCCCACCGGATCGAGGCGGCCAGCGATATCTACCTGATGCCCTCCACCTTTGAACCCTGCGGACTCAACCAGCTTTATAGTCTGCGCTATGGAACCCTGCCGGTGGTGACCCCTGTCGGTGGGCTTGCCGACACCGTGGTCGATGCCAGCGAGGTGAATATCCTCAACGGCACCGCCAATGGTTTTGTGCTCGGGGGGAAATCCGCCGCCGCCCTGATGGCCGCCATCGATCGCGCACTGGCCCTGTACCAACGGCCCGAACTGTGGCGAAAACTACAGACCACGGCCATGAGCAGCGATTTTTCCTGGGAGGCCAGCGCGGGGCAATATATCGCCCTCTATAACGACGCCCTGCACGCGATTACCGCGCACCCTTTTGGGGATCGCCTTTTAGGAATAGCTGGGAATAGGGAATAGATAGAACAATCCGGGAATCAAGAGAACGATGCATACCACCCCGCCACACCCAAAGACCGGACGCTACCGGCTGCTGTGCCTCATCGGCCTACTGACCTGCGCGCCCGCATGGTCCGACACCCCGGACAATGCCGAGGTACAGACCATCACCCACGGCATGAGCCTCGCCGTAAGTTGTGAGCAGGCCCTGCTGACGCTGGACAAACGCTATGACAAACCGATACCCCGCAATGACGCCTTTATCTGCATGGCCTATCTGAACGGCATCATGGCCGCCGCCCGGCACGCCAACGAGCGAGCCCGACTGGAGTTTGCACTGGCCACCGCAGGCCGCGGCAATCAGGCCGCCTTTCGCATTTACTGCTTTGACTGGCAGCGCTCATTTGAGAAGATTGCCGGCATTGTGCTCAACTTTGCCCAGCACAACCCGATCTATCTGCAACGCCCCGCGGAGGAGCTGGTGATGCGGGCCCTGCAAACGGCGTTTCCCTGTCGTTAGCGCAGCTGGGCCGTTAGCGCAGCCGGGATTGCCTACTATTATTTATTGGCAAGTAAGCAAGTAAGCAAGTAAGCAGCAGCCCCTAACCGGATAGACAGCACGCTACAAATAACACGCCATACACAACAAACAAAAATAACCCTTACCGCGACAGGACCCCATCATGACCATTTCCCGCCTTTCCATCGATAGTGCCGGCTTCAAAAAAGACATCATTGGCGACAGCGGCGTCACCGACGAAGAGATCGCCGCCCTCTCGCCACGGCTCGATGCCTTGCGCGCCAGAATCAAACAGTGGCAGTCGAGCAAGGAGGTGAATTTCTTCAACCTCCCGGACACCACCGACCTGGATTCCATCGCCCAGCTGGGACGGAAATGCGCGCACAAGTTCAAGCACACCATCGTGTTTGGTATCGGCGGCTCATCGCTGGGCGCCGAAATGCTGGCCCGCACCCTTGGCCACCGTAGCCCGCGCAATCAGGTGAAGTTCTATGACAACATCGATCCGCGCACCTTTGACGAGGTCAACGAGGCCAGCTGGGCCGACACACTCTGCATCGTGGTCTCGAAATCCGGCAACACCGCCGAGACCCTCAGCCAGTTCCTCACCGTACTGCCGCGCATGGAGCGTTATCTGGGCGCAGAGGGTGTGCGTGAACACACCATCATCATCACCGAAAACACCGAGGGGGCGCTGTACAAGATCGCCCTGCAGCTGGGCATCGAACCCGTCGCCCATCCCGCGGTCGGTGGACGCTTCTCGGTGCTGACGGTGGTCGGCCTGTTGCCGGCCTACATCTCCGGCGTCGACATCAGCGGTGTCATGGAGGGGGCGCGCGCCATGGCCAAACGCTGTGCCGCAGACGATATGCTCGTCAACCCGGCCTTTGCCAACGCCGCCGCCCAGTATCTGCACACGGAGAAGGGACGCACCATCAGCGTGTTCATGCCCTATGCCGATAACCTGCGCCTGGTGGTCAACTGGTATCGCCAGCTGTGGGCGGAAAGCCTGGGTAAAATCGACGCCCAGGGCAGGCATCGCGGCATGACCCCCATCGAAAATCACGGCGTCACCGACCAACACTCCCAGCTACAGCTCATGCTGGATGGCCCCGATGACAAGCAGGTCACCTTTATCGCCAACCCGGGCGTGCGCCATGAAGGCCGGCGTATCCCCATGCGCTTCCAGGAATTGCCGGCGGTCGCCCCGCTGGCGGGCCACACCCTCGGTGAACTGTTTATCTCCGAGCTCAAGGCCACCCGCGAGACCCTGTCACGACGCGGGCGGCCCAATCGCACCTTCGGCCTGTACGACCGCGACGCCTATGCCATCGGTGAACTGATCATGCTGCTGGAGATGGAAACCGTGGTAATGGCCGAGCTGATGGGCGTCGATGCCTTCGACCAGCCGGCGGTGGAAGAAAGCAAGGTGCTCACCCGTGAATACCTGGGCGATCTGCTCAGCCCGGAGTTTTAGCCGGGCCAGGGGCCTGCCGGGTTCCCGGCAGGCTGCCACCGATACCATTTATACCGCCCGATCCGGTGCGGTGTCCCCGTAAAAATCCTCAACATTGCCGCGTCCCGGTCCGATAAACCCGATAACACGGGGGAAAACGGAGATTGGCGGCCGGCAACGCTGCCTCACCGTCTCGCCCAGCCACCCGCACTCGAACCGGCAAATGATGCAGCTAATGAACCGACCTGGCCTATTACTGATCGCCCTCTGCCTGTGGCTGCCCGCAGGCGGCAGCGCGGCGTCCGCGGAATTTGTCGCCACGCCCTACGCGCAGGAACAGAGGATCGTGTTCGATTTTTATTTTAATGAGCCGCAAAAAATCAACCCCGCCCTGTACTGGCTCAAGGGGCTGATCGACCCGCTGATGGCCGAGCCCTACAACCTGTCGCCGGACGATATGCACATCAAGGTCATCCTGCACGGCACCGAGGTGGTTGCCCTGGCCAAACACAACTATGCCCAGTACCGGGAGGCCGTGGAGCGCATGCGCTACTACGCCCAACTGGGGGTGGAGTTTCGGCTTTGCGCCATCGCCGCACGCGACTACGACTATGCGCTAGAGGATCTACACGACTTTGTGCGGCTGATTCCCTCCGGCATCGTCGAGCTCGCCCACTGGCAGAAACAGGGCTACGTGCTGATCGCGCCCCGCATTCAGGACAAACGCTTCGCCATCGCGGAGATTCGTTAACGTTTCGACAACCGCGTGCAAACCTGCACTCCCGCTTTACCAAGCACTGCACCACCAGACCACCAGACTTTCCCCTACCCCGTTCAGCGTCTACAATATGCGCCTCCATGAAGCCGTATTCCGCACCCTGAGCGCATGTCCGACACCGATCCCAACCCAGCCACACCCGTATTGCTTTCCAGCACCGTAACCCAGCAGACCGGCCAGCGCCGCTACTGGGGGCAGCTCTATGGCAGCAGTGATGCACTGGCCATCGCCGAAGCGGCCATGGCCTCCGCCGCACCGTTGGTGGTGGTCACGCCCGACACCCCATCGGCACAACGTCTGGAACATGCGATTGCCTTCTTCTGCAAGGCGGCGGGCAAAAAACCCGATGCGGATCCTGCGCCAGCGGCCGACGAGGCAGGGCGCGAGACATTTCCCGTACTCACCTTCCCCGACTGGGAAACCCTGCCCTACGATATCTTTTCACCGCACCAGGACATCATCTCCGACCGCCTCGCCACCCTGGCGCGCCTGCCCCGGCTGAGCCACGGCGTACTGATCGTACCCGTCGCGACCCTGTTGCAGCGGCTGGCGCCGACCGATTTTCTCGATGGCAACTGTTTCCTCATCGACCGCGGCCAGACCCTGGATCTCGAGGCCACACGCAGCCGGCTGGACGCCGCCGGTTACCGCTGCGTCTCGCAGGTGATTGAACACGGCGAATTCGCGATACGCGGTTCGATCATCGACCTGTTTCCGATGGGCCATTCGCAACCGTTTCGCATCGAGCTGTTCGACGACGAGGTCGAGAGCATTCGCACCTTCGACCCGGAGTCACAACGCTCCATCGAAAAGGTCGACAAGATCCGGCTGCTGCCGGCGCGTGAGTTCCCCTTCACCCCGGAGGCAATCACCCGCTTCCGGCACGCCTACCGCACCCAGTTTGCGGGCGACCTGCAGACCAACACCATTTATAACGAGGTCAGCAATGGCAACACGCCGCCCGGCATAGAATACTATTTACCGTTATTTTTTGAGCAGACGCACAACCTGCTCGACTATCTTCCCGGCAACCACACCGTTATCACCACCGACGGCGTACAAGAGGCCGTGAGCGCCTTCTGGGCCGACGTGGAAGAGCGCTACGAACAGGGCCGCTACGATACCCGTCGGCCACTGCTGCCGCCCAACCAGCTCTTTTTTCGGGAAAACGAGCTGTTCGAACGCATCGGCAAACAGCTGCGCATCGAGCTACAACGCTTCAAAATTGCCGACAAGCCCGGCACCATCAATTTCCCCACCGCTGCGCCGCCGCAACTGACACTGGATGTGCGCGCCGAATTGCCGAGCGCGCGACTCAGCGCGTTTCTGGCCGACTTTGCTGGCCGGGTTTTATTCTGCGCAGAATCCACCGGTCGCCGCGAGACCCTGCTCAACATCCTCAAGGGCTGCAATCTGCACGCCGAGCTGGTCGGCGGCTGGGCGGAGTTTCTCGCCAGCGGTGCGCGCTACGCCATCTCCGTCTCCGCGCTGGAAGAAGGGCTGGTACTGCCCGAGAGACACATCGCACTGATTGCGGAGCCACAGCTGTTTGGCGAACAGGTCCTGCAACAACGCCGCCGTCAGCGCAAGGCGCGCGACGCGGACCAGGTGATCAAAAACCTGGTAGAACTGGAAGTAGGCGCCCCGGTGGTGCACGAAGACAATGGCGTCGGCCGTTATCTCGGGCTGGAGACCATCACCCACGGTGACATGACGCAGGAATTCCTGACCCTGGAATACGCCGGCGGCGACAAACTGTTTGTGCCGGTCAGTCACCTGCATCTCATCAGCCGTTACACCGGCGCATCACCCGAATCCGCGCCCCTGCACCGGCTCGGTAGCGGCCAGTGGGAAAAGGCCAAGCGCAAGGCGCGGGAGAAGGTTCGCGATGTTGCGGCGGAATTGCTGTCGATCTATGCCCAGCGCGAGGCCCGCAAAGGCCACGTCTATCACATTGATGAAAACCAGTACGCGGCCTTTTGCGCCAGCTTCCCCTTCGAGGAGACGCCCGATCAGCAGGACGCCATCGAGGGGGTGTTCAACGATCTGCGCTCCGATAAACCCATGGATCGGCTGGTGTGCGGCGATGTCGGCTTCGGCAAGACCGAGGTCGCCATGCGCGCTGCCTTTATCGCCGTGCAGGACGGCAAGCAGGTCGCCATGCTGGTGCCCACCACCCTGCTCGCCCAACAGCACTTCGAAAATTTTCAGGACCGGTTTTCCGACTGGCCGGTGCGCATCGCCTCGGTGTCCCGTTTCCGCTCCAGGAAAGAACAGACCGAGATCCTCAAGCAGCTGGAAAGCGGCAACATCGACATCATCATCGGCACCCACAAGCTGATTCAGAACGACATCAAATACAAACGTCTTGGGCTTGTGATCATCGACGAAGAGCATCGCTTCGGCGTGCGCCAGAAAGAACGCTTCAAGGCGCTGCGTTCCGAGGTCGACCTGCTGACCCTCACCGCCACGCCGATCCCGCGCACCCTCAACATGTCCATGGCCGGCCTGCGTGACCTGTCCATCATCGCCACCGCGCCGGCACGCCGACTGGCGGTCAAAACCTTTGTCAGCCAGTGGAACGATACCCTGCTGAAAGAGGCCTGCCTGCGCGAGATTCGTCGCGGCGGGCAGGTCTTCTTCCTGCACAACAGCATCGACACCATCGAGAAGATGCGTCGCGATCTGGAGGAACTGGTACCCGAGGCCAAGGTGGAAACCGCGCACGGCCAGATGCGCGAGCGCGAGCTGGAACAGGTGATGGCGGATTTTTATCACCACCGCTTCAATATCCTGGTCTGCACCACGATCATCGAGACCGGCATCGATATCCCCAATGCCAACACCATCATCATCAACCGGGCCGACAATTTCGGCCTGGCGCAGCTGTATCAGCTGCGCGGCCGCGTCGGCCGTTCGCACCATCAGGCCTATGCCTATCTCGTTGTACCGCCGAAAAATGTGATGACGGCGGACGCCGTGAAGCGGCTGGAAGCCATCGAGTCTATTCAGGACCTGGGGGCCGGCTTCACCCTCGCCACCCACGACATGGAAATCCGCGGCGCGGGCGAGCTGTTGGGCGAAGGCCAGAGTGGGCGCATGCAGGAGATCGGCTTCACCCTCTACCTGGAGCTGCTGGAACGCGCCGTCAAAGCACTTAAAGAGGGTCGCGAACCCGAGCTGGATCGGCCGCTGGATCATGGCACCGAGATCGATCTCGGCATCCCCGCGCTGCTGCCGGATGATTACCTGCCCGATGTGCACACCCGCCTCATCCAGTACAAACGCATTGCCAGCGCCAACAGCGAAGCAGAATTGCGCGAGCTACAGGTAGAGATGATCGACCGCTTTGGCCTGTTGCCTGAAGCCACCAAGAATCTGTTCAGTGTCACCGAGCTAAAACTGCTCGCCACACCACTGGGCATCAAGAAGGTTGAAATGGGTGACAGCGGCGGGCGCGTGCAATTTGTGCAGGAGCCGAACATCGACCCCATGAAGATCATCACCCTGATACAAACCAAATCAAAAATCTATCGCATGGACGGGCAGGACAAACTGCGCATCATCGGCGACTTCCCCGACGCCGCCGCCCGCTTCGCCGCCATGGAGCTGTTTTTGCACGAGCTTACCTAGAACGACCAAAATTTGCAGATAACAGAAATTACAATTTGCCTAAAAGACGTCATTTACAAAAATTTACTGCGCTACTGCATTGCAGCGGTAGCTGTCATTGATTTGAATAATTCAGACGACTCCTCTTGGCCAATAACAGTCAGGTTGTCAGCGAATTTAGAACGACCACTATGTGCCTGTCGGTGGACGTTTCCAAGCATCAGGACTGAAAGTTCATTGTTCGGTACACTCGAGGAGGTGCTTTCACTCCGTAGCGGAAGTTGGCAACGATCTGGATGCTGGCAGATTTTCCCCGATTTCGCTATCGGGACAGGGGCGAGTTTCAACCTTCACAGTTAAACTACCACTGAACGAGGGAGCACCCTAGCGACCCAACCTTTGAATGTTACCTTCGCCCACTCGTACCCGAATGATTAGTGATAAAATCCCATATCTATGGCCGGACCGAAGAAATCTGGAGTAAAGAAGTCGACGCCCGCGACCCGGCGCTCAATGAGCGGTGCTGGTTTCGAGTTTGAGGACCTGATTAGTGCTTGGCTTCTGGTAAAGATGCTGAAAGGTGAGCAGGCCCCCGCAATCGGTGGTACCGGCACCCAGCTTCAATCACAGGTTTTGACATTAGGTTGGCATATCGACGACCTTTTACTGACAGCGCAGGGTAACAAAGGCGAATCTAAACGCCTGGCTATCTCTGCGAAGGGGAATCTGCAAGTCAGCGCTTCAGGCCTGCCAGCAGACTTCGTGAATCGTGCGTGGGAGCAGTGGCGCGATCCGCAGAGCCCGATGATCCGGTCGGGTGATGGTCTAGCGCTGGTAACACTCGGGGTGCATGCCGTCTTCGACCCAGCCTGGCGGGAGGTGAAGAACGCATGCACTGGCTCGGACGTCGCGCTCACCATGAGTCAAATCAGGAGCAATCCCAATCAACTAAGGGTCTTCAACAGAGTTCAGAAACCCGACCAAAATGGGCCTGCGGCATCAGACGAAGAGACGATTGAACTCATTCGACGACTACATGTGCTGCCCGTAGATTTACAGAACCCACACTCCGAAACAAAGAACCAGGCAATTGCACAGTGTCGGCAAATCCTGGAGAACGGAGAATTGACGGAAGCGGAAAAGCTCTGGCAAAAGCTTGTGAGCATTGCTGCGGATGTGCGCCTTCGTTGCGGTACAATCACACTTCAGGAGCTTTGGGCGGGCCTACGCAGGGAGTTCGGCCTTCTTCAGCATCCTGACTACGAGAGTGATTGGGAAACGATCTCCAGCATCACGTCCGACTACAAGGCGCGGATAGAGACGGAGCTACCCTCAGGCTACAGCGTCCCCCGGACTGAAGAGAAATCAAAGCTCGAAACCGCTATTTCTACAAATTCTGTCACAGTGGTATTTGGAGAGTCAGGCTCCGGCAAGTCAGCGCTCGTCAAGAACGTGCTCGACGGGCAGTTAGGGGGTTGGACGCAGGTTTGGTTCGGTCCGGATGAGCTACAGACGGCTCTCAGTGCCGCGCGTCACGGCACACTTCCCCTCAGTCATGAGTTGGCGCGGGTTCTTAACGCTACCGCAAACCAGAATAACGTCCTCGTTATCGACTCCGCGGAACGTATCGACCCAGCGGACTTCGGCGTTATCCAGCAACTTCTCCAAGCTGTCCTCTCCCCTACGGAACAGGTCGATGGCAGCGCATGGCGCGTTGTCGTCATCACCCAGACCCAGAGCTGGGCTGAAGGTGCCGAGGCCATACTTAATGAGCATCAGGCAGCGCTAGTCGAACTGGAGCTCCTCAAGAACTCAGATGTGAAGTTAGCGCTTTTGGCGTCGCCTTCCCTAGGCTGGCTGACGGGTCATGACGACACTGTTGCAGCGTTGACAAACCTCAGAACCTTGGCTTGGGTGGTCAAAGCGGGTTCTGCACTCGGTTCGAATTCAAGCGGATTGACATCGCATACTTCCATTGCTGATCGCCTGTGGAGCTACTGGACGGGAGACCGCGTCGACGTAAAGAGGCTTATGATGAATCTCGCGAAGCGTGAAGCATCCTTCGAGAGAAGCTTCGCTCTCACCGACTTGGATTCAGCCGACGCTACGACATTAACGCCTTGGCCGAATAAACTGCCTCTCCACCTCAATCAGCGGACCAACCGCATTGAGTACGAGCACGATCTCGCAGCTGACTGGGCACGCTTCCAGTTCCTCAAGCAGGTTTGGTCTGATACTGCTCAGTGGGCGGCTCTCGCGGAAAATCCACTCTGGACCAATGCGCTTCGGATGCTAGGTCAGCATCTACTTCGACAGATAACGGAGCACGGTACCGCGTGGGACGCTGCCTTTGAGGCTGCCGAGGGGGCCGAACTTAGCTTGGCATGCGACATTCTCCTTGATGCGCTTTGCCTGGACCCGGAGGCTGAACGGTTTCTGACCGAGCGCGTCGACTTGCTTCTGGCGAATAATGCCAAGCGCTTCACGAGGCTACTCACCCGGTTTCACCACATCGGTACCATACCGACCGGCGGCATCCTTGGTATGGAGTCGTCGCTCGGCTTGTACATGGAGGTTCAAAATCGCTCGATTGTCATTGGTCGCTGGTTTCCAGTCCTTCGGTTCCTCATCGCGCAGCGAGCGAAATTTAGTGGCCAGGTGTCGACCGCCGTCGCCAAGGTCGTCCAGACCTGGCTCACTGGGACTCCCCGCGAACTCGGTAATGAAACATTGGTGCCGTTTCGCCGCGAACTGGCTGAAATGGCCTTGGCCATGGTGCGGACGGTTCAGGTGAAAAAAGGTCATGGGGTCATGTTCCCGGACCGCGAGCCCCTGCTCTATACGGCTGCGCTTGCGGGAGCCGCCGATTTACCAGACGAGATCGGAACTTGGGCACTGGAGCTCGCAGGCCGTAGAAAGGTCGCTGACGAGGTCAACAAACGGATTGCCGAGGCTCTTCGCCAACAAGCCGAGAAGCATCAAGAACATCTTAGGATTGATCCAGAATACAAGGCTAGGCATGAGGCGAAGCACCATATCCCAGCATCAATTGGTTCAAGCCGAGAAAGGTTACCTCCATGGCCGCTGGGCGCGAGCCACAAAGTCGACATGGACTTCCGAGATGCCTGCTTCAAGGGGAACGGCCTACAGACTCTGATGCATACACGTCCGGATGTGGCGGCTGAGGTGTTGCTTGCCCTCATCATCGATGACCAACCGGAGCGGGAGTATGGTTCAAGCCGACACGAGATCGAGTTGGGCCTTGACTACGCTCAGGATGATGGTTACCCGACAGCGTTCTGGAAGAGCCCGTTCTTCTCTTTTTTCCAGATTGCGCCTGACGCAGCTCTCAAGGCACTGATTGAGCTCGTCGATTTCTGCACAGAGCGGTGGATTGAGGAATTCATGGATGGGCGTGAAGGATCTGCACCTGGGCTGACGCTCCGGATCGAGGAAGGTGAAGATAAGACTTTTGCTGGGTTGTACCGGGTTTTTGACTGGACACAGACCAACTCGCACCACAACGGTAATCTGTTTTGTGCGCTCGACGCGCTCGAGCGATGGCTTACGCTCCGACTCGATGCCGGCATCGATGTCACGTCGTATATGGAGCAGATACTTCGCGAAGGTACATCGACGTCGTTCATTGGATTGCTGGCCAATGTTGGAAAGTACCGTCCTTCTCTCTTCTCGGGAGTGCTAGCGCCGCTACTGACGGACCCCTACGTGTTCTATTGGGATAACGGTCGAGTCAACAACATCAGTTCCAAATTCGACAGCTTTTGTTGGGGTCGGGCTGGTGAAGTGGTTTTCAATATCGCACGTGATTGGACGCTGGCGCCCCATCGAAAGAAGGCGTTGAAGGACGTCGTTGTTGATCTCTTTTCCATCGATACCGCTGTATCAGAACGACTTCAGGCAATGATTCCGAGTTGGCCCCTTCCTGAGAATCCGAAGGTGGCCTTGGAGTTCAAGCTGCTGTTCGCGGTGCTCGACCGCGACAACTACCGATCCACCATCGATCCCGATACGGGCGATGAGGTTCTGACTTTTGCATGTCCGGATGAACTGAGCCTTGAGGTTCAATCGTGGCAAGATGAGCACTCAAAGCCGCTTCAATACCTGCTGCTACCCAAACACTGCGAGGAGCTTCTCCAGGCAAAACAATCTGTGGGCGATGATGACGCAGCGCACCTACACAATCTGCTGAAAGAATGTGGGGCCGATGCAGCGATTGATGAGAACTCCATGACCACGTGCAAGGTCGCACTCGCGGCGACGCTCATCGTATTAGCTGATAGCTGGCTGGCGAAGACACCTGAAGCGAAAGAGGACGCGCTCTCCATCATTCGAAAAGTCGTTGGCGAAGTTGCTTCCACGGCCAAAGAAATCCAAAGCAAACCATTCGGGCACCAAGGCGATGAGCTGAAGTTCGCGGCCTACGCCGTCATGCATCATTGGATAACAACCGATGATCCAACACTTGAATGGGAAGCGTCGGTTCTTCGGCTTCTCACGAGCGGCGAGTCCAGAGTCGCAGGCACGATTGTTGGTATCGCCTACGCTAATCGTCAGCATCTCGGCTCCGCGTGGTGGCGGCTCTTACAAGCCGGCGTGCTGTGGTCTGGACTGACCTTATTGGCACCACACTATGGAGATGGTGAAGATGAGGAAAGAGCTTGGGGTGTGTGGCTCGCCAGACTGAGACATTTCCCCCTACGTGGCGAAGATGCGACGGTCGATGACCTTAACATGACCCGCGTCGCCGCCGGCTGCGAACGACTGGACTTTTACAGGCGTATGCGTGTATTCGAGGCAGGTGACAAGCTTTGGCGTGGTAAGCCGGTGCGTCGTACTGGTATGGGCCTCGACAGCCACTTTCTGGGATTCCTGTTCCATTGGCTTATCAATGGTCCCGGAACAGGTGATTGGTCCAGGGACATCAAGCTTGTAGGGTTACTTTGGGAATACGAGACAGGGTGCGCCAGTCAGCGGGCGAGGAAAGAAAACGGTGAGTACGACCTTCTGAGCCAAAACTTAGGATACGGCTTGCTCGAAAAACTTGGTGAGCTTGCGCTAGCCGCTCCCGAAGCCGAGGCGCGGGATTTCTGGGAGCCAGTGCTGATGCACGGGCCTGAGGCGCACTACGCGCTCCAGGATTTCATCAGTGGTCTTTTCTTGCGCCTCGCAAAGGGAGATAACCCAAATGCATTCGAGCGCGTTTGGCGGGAGATGGCGGAATACGGACTTGCGGCCAAGTGGGAGAAGCATCGTCTCTGGTACTATGGTGAACGACTGATTTGCGATTTACTAGGATTCGGAAACGAGGACGCACTTCGGCAATCAGCGCCAGGCGCAGCGCTACGGATGCGTGATGTCTACGAGCGTTGGGCAGAGTTTCATATGGGACGTGACGAAGACTGCATTAAGCGCTTCTGTTACTTCCTTACGACAGAGTTTGGGGCCTCGCTGCGCTTCGATGGGTTGCGCTGGATTGCTACCATGCTCAAGGCGCATAATCCGAACGGTTACAGGTATCGCGATGGTGCGAGTGACGCTCTCATTGAACTCGTCAACACATCGCTGAATCAAAACGCGCAGGCTTTAATCAACGATAGCCAGACGCGGAATGCGCTAGTTGAGATCACCGCTGCATTGGCAGCCAGAAACATCCCCACTGCATTGGCACTTCAGGAGCGAATCAAGCGTTTGCGATAAAATCAGGCCTGCGGAGTGTCTACTCAGGAGTTTAGGCAGCCTTAGATACTCAACTTATGTTACGACTGCTTTGGGGTGCGGCATTAGACATTTATCGTTAGGTTGTAAAAGACCGCTTTTCAGTATAACCCTGCCCTTAATTATCACTAAGCAAATAACCACTACAATCAAACACCGGATTTTTTCCTGGCTAGGGCCAACTTCCGCGAGTATGTCGCGATTCTATCCTGATAGTGGGTTTTGGCCTGGGTGGTGAAGCGGTTATGTTTGTCGTCACACATTTGACCATGTAACCGCACCGCCAGGCCTCGGCCTTTGTCGAGCATGATTTCGAATGCTTTCTCGCCGGGTAACGATCCGGGCAACTGGCAAAACAGGGTCAGGCCGGGCATTTCCATTTCCTGTAGTTTTTCGAGCACAAAGTAACCCGGCTCTACCAGACTGGCCACACTGAATACGGGATAAATATTTTCCGGTTTTTCATTGTTGCTGGCATTGCCCGCGTCGCGATCAAAATAATGAAAAATACGCATTTCGCCGTATTCCAGGCCTTCTGCTTCCAGGGCCTCGCGCACTGCCGGACCTGAAAAGTTTTCATCCTCAGCCATTACCGTGATCACCAACACCAACGGTTCGATATTCACGCTTGGCGCGGTTTTCTGTGTGGTTGGTTCCGGCGTCTCGCGCCGATGATTTTCAATCTGAATCTCCGCCTCGGCCGTCATCAGTTCAAGCGGAATATCCACGCCGGTGATTTCGTCTTCAATGCCCGCGTCGATCGCCGAAGCCAACAGCCTATCTTCGACATGCACATCGTCATTGCTGTTTTGCGCTGCCGGCCTGGTTTTTTCCCGCGTCGTGACGCTTTCTTCCGGCAAAGCTGCATCCAATGGAATTTCCGACACCGCAGCTGCTGTTACTACTTCCGGCTGTCCCGTTTCGTTTGGCTCAGGCGTTGCTTCCGCTTCGGATAAATCGGATGACGACTGCTGATCAGTCACCGCTTCCGTTTTGCGCAAGCCTGTCTCTGTATCAAGAGTTGAATCAGGAGTTGTATCAGGAATTGAATCCTTTCCTGCATTGACAGTTGAATCCCTTCCTGTATTGACAGTTGCATTGACAGCTGTATTGACAGTTGAATTGACCGTTGAATCGACAGCAGCATCAACCGTTGAGCCCACAGCAGAATCCAGGGGCGTTGCGGGGTCTTGTTCTACGATCATCCCTGCTGTCGATACAGCAGGCTCGCTGCTGTTTTCTGCCACAACATCCAGGCTGCTCATCTGCGGTTCTTTTCTGGGACTTGATGCACCCGGGCGCGGGGCCTCACTGGCTACCCTTGCCTTAACCTGATCCTGCTGCGGCGCCTTTTGTTGTGGACGGTCTTGTGGGCGGTTCTGGGGACGTTGCTGAATATGTTTTTGTGAATGGTTTTGGGACCGGTCTTGTGGACGCTGGCGGGTATCCTGTTCCTCGCGTTCCCGCACCCAATCTTCGCGTTCAAACCGGCTGGAAAAATAGACGGCGGCGACCACCAGGCCTCCGACCAATAGCAATATCCAACGCAGATCTTCCATACGTCAGCCCCCTAGAAAATAACCAGCAGAATAAAAAATGAACTCGCTTCCATTAACCCGCCACTGATCCGATCAAATTTATGATGGCACACTATGACGGAATCCAGGCCAAAAAAAAACCGGGAATGGTGACGCGACCATCGCCCGGTTTTCATTACACTATTTATTGCACTATTTATTGCACTCTTCATTTCACTAATAGTAGAACTAATAGTTGAACTGTATGGTTGAACTATTAAAGCCTGAAAGAAAAGCCTGGAAGTTTTTGTTAAGGCGGTATCGCTTAACTCGCCACCATCAGCGCTGCCTCGTCCACGTCCACCGACACCAGGCGTGAGACGCCCGGTTCATGCATGGTGACGCCATTGAGCTGGCTGGCCATTTCCATGGTGATCTTGTTATGGGTGATCACCACGAACTGCACCTTCTCCGACATCTCCTTCACCATCGCGCAGAAGCGGCCGACGTTGGCGTCATCCAGCGGCGCGTCCACCTCATCGAGCATACAAAAGGGTGATGGATTGAGGTGGAAGATGGAGAACACCAGGGCCACCGCGGTCAGCGCCTTCTCACCACCGGAGAGCAGGTGGATGGTGCTGTTGCGTTTGCCCGGCGGGCGGGCCATGACGGTGACCCCGGTATCCAGCAGGTCGTCGCCGGTCAGTTCCAGATAGGCGTGGCCGCCGCCGAACAGGCGCGGGAACAGCTCCTTGAAACCGGAATTGACCTTCTCGTAGGTCTCCTTGAAACGGGTGCGGGTCTCCCGGTCGATCTTGCGAATGGCATTTTCCAGGGTCTCCAGCGCCTCTTCCAGATCCTTGTGCTGCGCATCCAGGTATTCCTTGCGCTCGGCCTCGCTCTTGTATTCCTCGATGGCCGCGAGGTTGATCGGGCCCAGGCGTTGAATGCGCGTCGCCATGCGTTCCACCTGTTCGATCCAGCTCTCCTCCTCCGCCGTCTCCGGCAGGGATTCGAACAGCTCTTCCAGGCTATAGCGCGTTTCGTTGAGCTGTTCCACCAGGGTCTGGCGGCGTACCTTGAGTTCCTGCCAGGCCATGCGGGTCTGTTCCAGGCCGCCGCGAATCTCCTGGGTTGACCGCTCTACCGTCTGCCGCTCCTGCTCATGGCTGCGCATGCCGTGCTCGACCTCTTCCACCTTGCGGCGCGCCTCCGTCAGCTCCTCCTCCACCTGCATGTGGGCCTCCAGCAGCTGCTCCAGCTCCTCCTTCATCGCCGCGATGGGGGCCTCGCTCTCGGCCAGCGCCTGCTGCAGGCTCTCACGGCGTGCGCCGACCTGGGTGAGCTGCTGTTCCATGCGCGCCAGGCTCTGCCGGGTTGAGCTCAGCTCGGTGCTCATGGTGCGGGTCTTGAGGGTGACCTCGTGGGACAGGTCGCGGTCGCTGCGCGCCATGTTGCGCACCTCGTCGAGGCGGGCACGGTGTTCGTCGCGTTGCTGGCTCAGCATCTCACGCTGTTGCGACAGGTCCTCCATCAGCGCCAGGGCCTCGCTGAGGCGCTCGCGGGCGATGCGGATGTCATCCTGATTTTGCCGGGTGTGGCCGTCCAGCTCGGCAATCTCCTGTTCGATATTCTGGCTGCGGTTGCGCAGCTGATCCAGGCGCGCCTGGCGTCCGCTCAACTGCGCCTGCACCTCGGCCTGGGCGCGGCTGGCCTGATGCAGTTCACGCTGCACGGTCTCGCGTTCCTCTTCGAGCCGTTTGAGCTGCTCGCGGGCCTCGCCCAGCTGCGCCTCGGCCTCTTCCACCTCGCCACCGAGGCTGTCGATGGCATGCGCCAGCTCTTTCAGCTCCTGCTCGCGTTGCAATACCCCGGCCTTGTCGTCGGCATCCCGCGCCAGGCGCAACCAGTTTGCGCCGAGCCACACGCCATCGGTGGTGATGACGGATTCATGCGCCGCCAGATGGCTCCGCAGCGCCAGCGCCGCAGCGGTGTCTTCGACGGCGTACACACCGGCCAGCAGGGCATCCAGTGACCAGGGGGACTCGACGTGCGCACTCAGTGCGGTGGCCAGGTCGCCCGTCGCCGGCAGCAGCTGGTCATTGGCGGTGGCCGCCATGTCGAACAGGGCGACCGCGCCCTTTTCCAGACCGGCCAGGCTGGTGGCCGCCGCATCCATGCCGTCGACACAGACGGATTCCAGGTGGAAACCCAGCACGCACTCCACGGCACGCTCCCAGCCGGCCGCCACCTTCAGGCCCTGCGCCAGTCGTTGCGCCTCGTTGAGTCGGTTGTCCGACAGCCACTGCGCCACCTCACCCTTGGTCTTCCCCAGCGCCGCCTGTTGCAGGGCCTCCAGGGAGGCGAAACGCCCCTTCATGGACTGCAACTGGCCGCGTTGCTCATCGAGCTGGGCACTGAGCTGGTGGGTGTTATCGCGGGTCGCCTGAATGGTGTGCAGATGGCCCTGCAGGCGTTCCTGCAAGGCGCTGGCCTGCAGACGGCTCTCTTCCTCCCTGGCCTGTCGCTCGGCGATCTCGCGTTCGAGATCGGCCGTCGACTGATTCTGCTGCTCTTCCCGCAAACGCTTGATGCGGGTCTCGTGCTGGATGAACTGCTGTTCCATATTCTGGATACGGGTGCGTTCCACATCGGCGCTGCGCGCGGGCTCCGCCGAGCGCTGATTGAAATCGTCCCAGTTCGTCTGCCACTCCTGCATCGCCTGCTCGGCCTCGGCCAGGGCCGCCTGCGAGGCCTCCTGTCGGGCGGCGCTCTCTTCCAGCCGGGGCTGGAGCTCCTCCAGCGCCTGGGTCAGCTCCTCGATCTTGCGGCGATCCGAGGCCAGATGGGTCTCGGATTCGATCCAGCTGCGTTCGGCGGTCTGCAACTCCCGCTGCTGCTCGGCGCGGCGTTCATTGGAGTGCTGGATGGACTGCTCAAGACGGGCGATGTCGCCGCCCACGCTGTAGAAGCGGCCCTGCACCTCGTTAAAGATCTCGGTGGCCTCCACGTGTCCGTCGCGCAGTTTTTCCAGTTCCGCCTCAATGGCCCGCTGGCGGGCGACCATGGCCTCGAAGTTGATCTCCTGCTCGCGGATCTGGGTTTCACGCGCGGTGGCCTGCACATCCAGCCCCCGCCAGCGCAGGGCCGTCAGCTGGCCCTTGAGCAGGCGTTCCTCATCCTTGAGCTCCTTGTATTTCTCCGCCGTCTTTGACTGGCGTTGCAGGCGATCCAGCTGCTTGCCCAGCTCGTCACGCAGGTCCGTCAGGCGCTCCATGTTTTCGCGGGTGTGCCGAATCCGGGTCTCGGTCTCCTTGCGACGCTCCTTGTATTTGGAGATGCCGGCGGCCTCTTCCAGAAACACCCGCAGGTCTTCCGGCCGCGCCTCTATCAGCCGCGAGATCATGCCCTGTTCGATAATGGAATAGCTGCGTGGCCCCAGGCCGGTGCCGAGGAAGATGTCGGTGACATCGCGGCGACGACAGCGCGTGCCGTTCAGGAAATATTGCGACTGCCCGTCGCGGGACACCATGCGGCGCACCGAGATCTCGTTGTACTGGGCGAATTCGCCGCCGACGGTGCCGTCCGAATTGTCGAACAGCAGCTCCACCGTCGCCTGCCCCACCGGCTTGCGCGCCGTCGAGCCATTAAAGATGACGTCGGTCATGGAATCGCCGCGCAGATGTTTGGCGGAAGACTCGCCCATCACCCAGCGCACCGCGTCGATCACGTTGGATTTACCACAACCGTTGGGGCCCACCACGCCGATCAGGTTGGACGGCATGGGGATGGTGGTGGGATCGACGAAGGATTTAAAACCGGCGATTTTGATCTTGCTTAGACGCATGGATAGCTGTGCTCAAATTTTGTGCTGGAGGGGCAGATAAATTGTCAGGCAAGCAAGATACCGGAGCGCCGCCAATGGCACAATATTGACAGGCACTTTCTTGCAGCAAAGCCCACAAAATGACGTCCCAACGGTGAGAATATTGTCAAATTCGGGTATCGTACGCGGCTGATTTTTCATACCTTTAACGTGGATGCACCAACCTGCATCCTTTATGTACACTCCGTCCGTCCCACAGCCAGCGAGTCCATCATGTCCAGCAAACCGTCCAAAACGCTCGAAACCTTCGATAACCCGAATCCCGAGCGTGACTACACCATCCGCATCGATATCCCCGAATTCACCTGCCTGTGTCCCAAGACCGGGCAGCCGGATTTCGCCACCTTTCACCTCGAATACATCGCAGACAGGGCCTGCATCGAACTGAAATCGTTGAAGATGTACATGTGGTCCTTTCGTGATGAGGGCGCCTTTCACGAGGCCGTCACCAACCGGATACTCGGCGACATGGTCGCCGCCTGTGCGCCCCGCTTCATGCGCCTGAGCGGCGAATTCAATGTACGCGGCGGCATCTACACCTCGGTGATCGTCGAGCATCGCGCCGCCGGCTGGCAGCCACCCGAGCGGGTCGAGCTGCCTTAAAAAGCGGTATTACAATCATGGCGGTGAATCACGGACAAATAAACGACTTCGCCAAAGACCTCCGCCAACAGGCCACGGAAGCTGAACAAACGCTTTGGCAACGACTTCGTAATCGGCAAATCCTCAATGCCAAATTTCGTCGCCAACACCCCATTCCACCCTATATTGTCGATTTCGTTTGTTTGGAGAAGAAGCTCATCGTTGAGGCAGACGGTGGGCAACATGCCGAACGACAAACGCAAGACGAAAAACGGACTACCTTTTTAGAAGCTCAGGGATTTCGGGTGCTGCGGTTTTGGAATAATGAAGTGCTGACAGAAACTGAAACTGTGCTCGAGGTGATTTTCTGTGCATTGAATGAAACCCCTCACCCTAACCCTCTCCCCAAAGGGGATGAATGAAACCCCTCACCCTAACCCTCTCCCCAAAGGGGAGAGGGGATGACGAAGACAGTAGTGATATATTCCTACATCTCAAAACACAGTCGTCTTTTACCCCCTCGCCCCCTGGGGAAGAGGGAATGACGAAGCCAGTAGTGATACATTCCTACATCTCAAAACACAGTCGTCTTTTACCCCCTCGCCCCCCTGGGGGAGAGGGCTGGGGTGAGGGGAAAGAAAAATGAACCATTCCCCCCTATTCATCGGCATCGATCTAGGCACCTCCGGCGTCCGGGCCGTTGCCATTGATGAGCATCACAACCTCCACGCCGAGGCCGCCGTGGATCTGTCTGCGCCGAATCGCAGTGGTACACACGTCGAACAGGACCCTGAGCTATGGTGGGTCGCTGTTTGCGACTGTCTCGATTCACTCACCGCAAACATCAACGCTGATCAAGTGACGGCCATCGCCGTGGACGGCACCTCGGCCACGGTGCTGCTAACCGATCGCAACGGCACCCCGCTCGGCCCCGCTCTGATGTATAACGATGCCCGCGCCAGCGGCCAGGCGGCGGCCATCGCCCGGGTCGCGCCCGACAACACCGCCGCCCAGGGCGCCAGCTGCGCCCTGGCCAAACTGCTGTGGCTCAAAGACCACGGCCAGACCGCCGCCGCCGACCACCTGCTGCATCAGGCCGACTGGATTGCCGGCCGGCTGTGCGGCCGGTTCGGCATCAGCGATTACAACAACGCGCTCAAGCTGGGCTTCGATGCCGGGCAACCGGGCTGGCCGACGTGGCTGGCCGCGCTCGAGCTGCCACCACAGCTGCTGCCGACGGTCATCGCCCCCGGCACGCCCATCGGCCCGATCCGCCACGAGCTTGCACAGCGTTTTGGGCTGGCCGGGGACACCCGCATCGTGGCCGGCACCACCGACAGCACTGCCTCATTTATGGCCACCGGGGCCCATGCGGTGGGCGAGGCCGTGACCGCGCTGGGCTCCACCCTGGTGGTCAAAGTCATCGCCGAGCAGCCGATCTTCGCCGCGGACTACGGCGTCTACAGCCAGCCGCTGATGGTGGACGGCCGGCAACGCTGGCTGGTGGGCGGGGCCTCCAACAGTGGCGGCGCGGTCTTGCGGCAGTATTTCAGTGATACACAACTGCAGGCCCTGAGCGCCCAGATCGTCCCCGACCCGCAGGGCCGATACCACAGTGGGCTGGACTATTATCCCCTGCCCGCCATCGGCGAGCGCTTTCCCATTAACGATGCCCGGCTCGCGCCGCGCCTCAGCCCCCGCCCCGACGATGAGCGGCTATTCTTGCAGGGTCTGTTAGAGGGCATCGCGGCCATCGAGGCCCGCGCCTATCGCCTGCTCGCCGAGCTGGGGGCGCCGTACCCGGTCTCCGTGCGCACCACCGGCGGTGGTGCCGGCAACGCGGCCTGGACACAGATCCGTCATCAGTATTTACAGACCCCGATGCAGGACGCCGCACACACCGAGGCGGCCTTTGGGGCCGCCCTGCTGGCTGCAGGTTCTCAGCCCTCCAGGAGCCCTTCACCATGAGCAATCCCTTTTCCGGCATCGGCTATTTTTTTCAGGGCCTGCGACTCATCGTGCAGCCGGGGCTGCGACGCTATGTGGTGATCCCGCTGTTGATCAATCTCCTGCTGTTTGCCGGGCTGATCTGGTTTGGCAGCAGCCAGTTTGAGGCCCTGCTGCAATGGCTGCTGCCCGTCTTGCCGGAGTGGCTACAGTGGCTGGAATGGGTGCTGTGGGCGCTGTTTGGCCTGGCGGCCCTGCTGATCCTGTTTTATGTGTTTTCGCTGCTGGCCAACCTGATTGCCAGCCCCTTCAACAGCCTGCTGGCCGAGGCGGTGGAGCGACACCTCACCGGCGAGTCGCCGCCGGCCGATGGCGGCTGGAAGAAGCTGCTCACGGAGCTGGTGCCCACCATCATCGACGAGCTGCGCAAACTGCTCTATCTGCTCGCCTGGTCGATCCCGTTTTTGCTGCTGTTCCTGATCCCCGTGCTCAATCTCGCGGCCCCCTTCCTGTGGCTGGCCTTCAGCGCCTGGATGCTGGCGGTGGAATACGCCGATTACCCCATGGGCAATCACGGCCTGCGGGCGGACGAACAGAAGCGCCGGCTGGGGGAAAAACGCCTGATGTCGCTGGGTTTTGGTGCCACGGTGAGCATCGCGACGCTGATTCCGGTGGTCAACTTTGTGGTGATGCCGGCGGCGGTGGCCGGCGCCACGGCGATGTGGGTGGAGCGCTGGAAGAAAGGCATCTGAAACACGGGGCAAATCGGGGGCAAAAAAAAGGGTTCCATGCCCCTGTAACACACCGGCGCCCACCACACTAGGGGGGAGGAGTCTTTGCACGAGACCGTGCGGCAGACACCGGGCAATACAGATATCATGAAACCCTTGCTGTGCGCTGTCGGTAGTCCGAGGCAGCATCACCAGTCCTTTTCTCAGACGCAGGCTTCGGCGGAAAGTTCAACCCGGGCGCGACAAATTATCGGGCCTGAAGATAACGCGCCAGCCGCTCGACGCCCTCCTGCAGACGATCCATCCCCGTGGTGTAGGCAAAGCGGACATGCCGCTCCGGCCGGTTCGAGCCAAAGTCCTTGCCGGGAGTGATGGCGACTCCGGCCTGCTCCAGCAGCTCCAGCGCAAAGACATAACTGTCGGTGGTGAAGCGGGAACAGTCGGCGTACAGATACAGGGCACCGGCGGGCTCGACGGGGATCTCGAAACCCAGTCCACGCAACGCGGGCAACAGGAAGTCCCGCCGCGCCTGGAGGGCCTCGCGATAGCCCGCCAGTATCTCGCGGGACTGCGGCGTAAAGGCGGCCAGGGCGGCGTACTGCGAGAGGGTGGCCGGGGCGAGGAACAGGTTTTGCGCCAGCTTGTCCAGCTCGCGCACATAGGCCGGGGGGGCCACCAGCCAGCCCAGCCGCCAGCCGGTCATGCAGAACTGCTTGGAGAAACTGTTGACCACGAACAGCTCATCGGACAGGCCCAGCGCCGTCTCGACGCTGCCGGCCGGATGGCCATAGGTGAGGCCGTGATAGATCTCGTCGACAATCAGCCGCCCGCCGCGGGCGGAGACGGCCTCCGCCATCTCGCGCAGGGCGGCGGTGGGCACCAGGGTGCCGGTGGGGTTGGAGGGAGAGGCCAGCAGGGCGGCAACGGTCTTATCCGTCCAGTGCGCGTCCAGCAGCGCGGCAGTGAGTTGGTAGGCGCTGGCCGCGCCCACCGCAATCCCCACCGCCTCACCCCCCATCAGGCGCACGAAATGCCGATTGCAGGGATAGCCGGGGTCGGCCATCAGCACCTGATCGCCAGGGTTGATCAACACCCCCGTGGTCAGCAGCAGGGCGCCTGAGGCACCGGGCGTAATGATGATGCGTTCCGGTGCGACCGATACGCCGTAGTCGTTCTGGTAATAGGCGCTGATCGCCTCGCGCAGGGCGGGCAGGCCGATGGCGGGCGTATAGTGGGTATGGCCGGCGTCCGCCGCCTGCCTGGCTGCGGCACGGATCGGCGCCGGGGTCTCAAAATCCGGCTCGCCGATCTCCATGTGCACGATATCCCGCCCCTGGGCCTCCAGCGCACGGGCCCTGGCGAGCAGATCCATGACGTGGAAGGGCTCGATGCCGGCCATGCGATCGGCGATGCGTGGCATTCGTTGGGATTGAGATTTTTGCATCAATATAGCCCTAAACTCACAGTCCTCAGTCCTCAGTCCTCAGTCCTTAGTCGTTAAACTGGGCCGCGTGCAGCCGGCGCACCAGGGCCATATCCAGATAGCTGGCATCGCCCGCATCGCCCTGTAGTACGGTGAAGGGTGCATTCGGCTCGCCCATCTGGTCCAGCACGATGGCGGCGCCGTCAAAGTCGTCCCCGGTGGTATAGCCGTTGACGGTAATAATGGTGGCCAGGTTTGCGCCCCGCGTCGAGCGTATGCCGTTGTGCGAGTCCTCGAAGGCGATGGCGTCCGCCGGGTCCAGGCCCATCGCCTGCAGGGCGTAGAGATAGATATCCGGGGCCGGTTTCTTTGCCGGCACGATGTCCCCGGCGGCAATCACCTCGAACCAGCTCATGGCATCCGCGGCCAGCGCATGGACCAGCAAGGCCTCCACATTGGCCGGGGTGGTAGTGGTGGTGATGGCCAGACGCATGCCGGCGGCCCGCGCCTCCTCCAGCAGACGGCGCACGCCGCTGCGCAGCGGAATGGCGCCCTCCGCCAGCATGCGGGTGTAGTGCTCGGTCTTGGCCGCGTGCAGGCCGCGAATAAAATCATCCAGGTCAGCAGGGCGGGCAAAGTCGCGATTGAAGGTATCGAGGTAGTAACGGATACGTTCCTTGCCACCGGTCACCGCCAGCAGCTGGCCGTATAATTCCGGCGACCAGTCCCAATCCAGGCCGGCATCCGCAAAGGCCCGGTTAAAGGCGACCCGATGGCCATCGCGCTCGGTGTCGGCGAGGGTGCCGTCCACGTCAAACAAAAGGGCTTTTAACTCATTCATCTATTTATCGATTCCCCAGTCAGTATTATTACGTCTGGCCGCTTGATCTGGCCGCAAATGGCCGCATATCTTACCCCACTACGCAATAGCGCGCCGAATAACGTCACATAAGATCCCGGCACCAAGGCCCCACACGCCCTTCCCCTCGATGCCGCCAGTGACCAGGCGAGTCGGCGGGGCGAATAAATTTGCGCAAAAATGCCATCTTTGCTATAAGATGCGCCCTTAATTTTGTACCCGGCGTCATGCGTCAGGAAGATAGGAGCAGTTCCATGGCCGTCAAAAAGGCTGTTAAGAAAAAGGGAACCACGAGTTCTGTCAACAAAGACGCCACCGCCAAAAAGGCCGTGGCCAAGAAGGCCGTGGCCAAAAAGACCGTCGCCACCAAGGCGGTGGCCAAAAAGGCCGCAGTGAAAAAACCCGCCGCAAAAACCGTCGCCAAGCCCGCGCCCAAAAAGGCCGCGCCCGCTGTCAGCACACCCGTCCTGGACGACAGCAACTTCACCAACTTCACCCCTTACAAGGAGAAGAAGGGTGAGGAATACATGAATCCGAATCAGATCGCGCACTTCCGCATGATTCTTGAGGGCTGGAAAAGACAGTTGATGACCAATGTCGATGAGACCGTTCACCACATGCAGGATGAGGCGGCCAACTTCCCTGACCCGAATGACCGCGCCAGCCAGGAATCCGAATTCGCCATGGAATTGCGCACCCGCGACCGGGAGCGCAAGCTGATCAAAAAGATCGACGAATCCCTTGATGACCTCGAAGAAGATTACGGTTACTGCTCGCATTGCGGGGTAGAAATCGGCATTCGTCGGCTGGAGGCACGCCCCACGGCGACCCAGTGCATCGATTGCAAAACCCTCAACGAGATCCGCGAAAAGCAATACGGGAAATAACCCGGGACACGCCCCATAGAAAAAGCCACCCATCCTCGCGGATGGGTGGCTTTCCTGAAACTCCTACAGATTCCTGCTGCTACCGCTCATTGCCGCATCCCGCCGGCAACCGGTCACTCTCTAAATCAAATCCTTAGGCAACGGCCCCCAACACGGATCCATGGCCATCCGGGTCTGCCGGTTTATTGGCCGCCTCGAAATCGCTCATACGCAGACCGTTGAGGCGCACAAAACTCTGCACAAACTCAAAGGCGACCGGATTCTCGTTTTGCAGCGATTTATCCATCAGCAGACAGCGTTTGCCAGCGATGAAACAGGGTCGCACCGGGCCGTAACGCAGCCGATGATCCAGACCAAAACTTGCCACTGCACCGGATACACGATCGATCCAGTCACTGGGTCGAAAGGTCCGACCGTCATTCGTTATACCTTCAATTAACCAACTCACCTTCGTTTCCTCACAGTTTCCTTACGCCTGAAATATCTCACTCTCCTGTACATCGTCCATGGCCATTTTTTTATTAGGCCCACCGAGTAAAAATAGTGACCGGGCTCGCAAACAATATAGGACTGGTACAATAAACGTCATGAGCGAGCATGAAGTTCCATCCGCCTTCACCCTATCCGCGCCTTCCGCGCCTTCCGCAAAAAGGCCGGCCCGGCCCTATCGTGGACGTTTCGCGCCCTCGCCCACCGGCCCCCTGCATTTCGGCTCGTTGATTACCGCCCTCGGCAGCTATCTGCAGGCCCGCAGTCAGGGCGGGGAATGGTGGGTGCGGATGGAGGATATCGACCCCCCACGCGAGCAGGCCGGTGCCGCCGATGCGATCCTGCGCGCGCTGGAGGCCTACAATCTGCAATGGGATGGCACGGTGCTCTACCAGAGTGCACGCAGCGATGCCTACCGGGCCGCCCTGCTGCAACTGCAACAACAGGGCGACAGTTTTCCCTGTGGCTGCACCCGCAGCGCTATCAGCACGGCCCAGCGAAACCCGTCTACCGACCACACCACAGACGATCCCGCTGACGAACACGCCCCCCTGCCGATGATCTATCCCGGCACCTGTCGTCACGGCTTACCGCCCGGCACCACAGCACGCGCCATTCGGTTGCGGGTACCACCCCTTACCGACAGCTTCACCGATGCCCTGCAAGGCCCGCAACAGACGCCCCTGCAAACCGGAGTGGGTGATTTTGTCGTCCGACGGGCCGACGGCCTGTTCGCCTATCACCTGGCCGTGGTGGTCGATGATGCGGAACAGCAGATCAGCGAAATTGTTCGCGGCACGGACCTGCTGTCCTCCACGCCACCGCAGCGTTACCTGCAGACACGGCTGGGACTGCCCCATCCGGCCTATTGTCATCTGCCCGTCGCCACCAATAGGCAGGGGCAGAAACTCAGCAAGCAAACCTTTGCCGCCGCCATTGATATCCGCCAGCCTGGCCCCACCCTGTGCAGGGCGCTGGCATTCCTGGGTCAGCAACCGCCGCCCGGGCTGGCCGATGCGGCCCCGGCAGAGATCCTCCGCTGGGCGATCTCACACTGGGACCTCCAGCAGGTACCGAAACGGACGGCGATCCCCACGCAGCACGATGATGCACCTCCAGTAACCGGAACTAGTGCTCCTTCAAGGTAATATTTACGGGTTCAGCGTTCCTGTGGTGTTTCGCTGCAAGG